>NZ_JBLVOL010000005.1:0-61875 GCF_053543755.1 Achromobacter semiaridum
CCCAATGCCGCATCTTCCGGCCCGAACCACGCTGGTTTGCGCGCTACATCCCATCACGCAGCCGGCTGCGTCGCCTGCACCGCAAGGTGACCGTGGTGGACGGCAGCATCGCATTCATCGGCGGCATCAATGTCGTGGACGATTACGACGACCTGGACCCCACCGACGGCATCCCCGGCCCGCGCTTTGACTTCGCGGTGCAAGTAGAAGGGCCGCTGGTCACCGAGGCGGCCTATGCGCAAGACCTGCTGTGGGTACGCCTGAACTGGGCGCGGCTACGCCGCCATCCGCGCGACTGGAACCGCATGCGGCTGACCAAGCCGCACCACGCGCACGTCAAGCCTTGCGGCACGCTGCGCGCCGCGCTGGTGCTGCGCGACAACCTGCGCTTTCGCCAGACGTTCGAACGCGCTTACCTGTATGGCATCACCCAGGCTCGGCGCGACATTCTCATCGCCAACGCGTATTTCTTTCCGGGGCGGCAGTTTCGCCGCGCCCTGGCCAAGGCCGCCGCGCGGGGCGTGCGCGTGCGCCTGCTGTTGCAAGGCAAGGTCGAATACCGCATGCAGTATCACGCCACGCGCTCGCTGTACGATCAGCTGCTGCGCGACGGCATTGAAATCTACGAGTACATGCCCAGCTACCTGCACGCCAAGGTTGCCGTGATCGACAACGTGGCGACGGTGGGCTCGTCGAACCTGGATCCCTTCAGCCTGCTGCTGGCGCGCGAGGCCAACGTCGTCGTCGACGATCAGCCCTTTGCCTGGGACCTGCAAGAGCGCCTGGAAACGGCCATCCGCGAAGGCGGCAATTTCATTCGACCGCTGGACTATCAGCGCCGGGGCTGGCTGCGACGCTGGGTGGATGCGGCGTCCTACACGCTGCTGCGCATCGGCGTGGCGCTGACGGGCTCGTCGGATAAATACTGACGCGGCGGATCACGCCCGCCGCTTGACGAGTCCCAGTGCCAATGCGGTGCCGACCAGGATGATTGCGGCGCCCACCACGATGGACGGCGTGATGCTCTCGTCCAGCAACCACGCGCCCCACACCACGCCGAAGATCGGCACCAGGAACGTGACGCTGACCGCGCCGGTCGGGCCCACGTTGGCGATCAGGCGGAAAAAGATGATGTAGGCCGCGCCGGTGCACACCACGGCAAGCAGCACCGTGGATATCCACGCCGTCATCGACGCGGGCGTCTCCGGCCAGGCGGACACGGCCAACGGCAGCAGCACCAGCGAGGCCGCGATCATGCTGCCCGTGGCGCTGGCCAGCGCGTCCACGCCCGTCAGGAAACGCTTCGTCCAGTTCGCGGCAAGGCCGTAGAAAACGGGTGCGGAAACGGCGGCAAGCACGGCGGGGCCGGTGCCCCCGGCCTGGAAGTTCAGCTTGTCCCACACCAGCACGATGATGCCCACGAAGCCGATCAGCAGCCCCAGCGACCGCATCCACGGCAGCCTGTCCTTGAGCCACAGCCATCCCACCACGGCGCCCCACACGGGCGTTACCGCGTTGGCCACGGACAAGAACCCGGCGCCCAATGATTGCGCCGCATAGGCATACAACAGGAACGGCACGGCGGCGTTCAGGGTGCCAACCACCAGCAGGGCCTTCCAGTGCCGCGCAATGATGGGCAGCTTGCCGCGCCACATCGCGGCGGGCAGCAGGAACAGCGCGGCCAGGCCGACGCGAAGTTCGATCAGGGCGACGGGCCCGAAATCGTTGACGGCAAGCCGCATGAACAGAAAGGAACCGCCCCAGACCCCTGCCAGCAGCAGCAGGTCCAGCAAATTGCGTTGACGCATGGTGTGTCTCGGTGAGCCTTATTTGCGGCTGGTGACCAGGTTCTTCATCTTGACCCGGTACGCCAGCAGCGCACAGGACAGGGACAGGACAATACACAACACCAGCCCGGCCCGCACTCCGTTTAGTATCGTGCCATGCGAAATCATGATCCCGACCAGCGCGGTGCCCAGCGCGCTGCCGATGGCCCGTGTGGTCTGCACCAGCGCGGAGGCCACGCCCACGTCCCGGCGTTCGCTCAGCATCTGCATGAAGAGCGTCAGGTTGGGCAGCAGAAAGCCCAGCGCGCATCCGTTGACGAAGAAGGCGGCCAGGATCCACCACGCCGACGTACCGGGTGAAATCAACAACACCATCAGCGTCCCGGCGGCCAGCAGCAGCCCGCCAAACACCATCAGGCGCTGCGGCTCTGTCTGCTTGGGGAACATGCGCCCGTTGATGATGCTGCCCACCGAGATCGCGGCAACCAGCGGCGTCAGCAGCAGGCCGGCTTCGCTGGGGGTGTAGCCCAGCACCTGCTGCAACAGCAGCGGGCTGTAGAAGATCAGCACGAACATCACCGCGCCCACCATCATCGCGGCCAGGTTCAGCAGTTTGGATTCTTGTCCGGCCAGCACGCGCAGCGGAAAGATGGGCGACTTCACGCGGCGCTCGGTAGGAATCAGGATGGCAATGGCCGCGATGCCCACCAGCGCCAGCATGCCGCCCAGCAGCGGGTGCGCATGTTCGCCGCGCGCAAACGCCAGTTCAAGCGCGGCCAGCGGCGCGCCCACGGCCAGAACCAGCAAAATGGCGCCCACCCAGTCGATCTTGCGGCTGCCGTCATGGATGGGGCGAATACGGGGAAAGTAGCGGGCCAACAGGAAAAACGCGCCTGCGGCCGCAACGGGAGATATGAAGAATGCCGCCCGCCAGCCCAACGCCTGGGTGGCCGCGCCGCCCAGTACCGGGCCGATACCGCTGGCCATGGCAAAGGCGGCGGACACCAGCGCCATCCATCGCACGCGCTGCTTGGCATCGGGAAACAGGTCGGCCGGCGCCGCGAAAGCGGTGGCAATCATCATGCCGCCGCCCACCCCTTGCAGGGTGCGGAATACGATCAATTGGGTCATGGACTGCGCCAGCCCGCACGCAATTGAGCCCAGCGCGATGATCAGCACGGAAACCAGCATCAGCGGCTTGCGGCCGAACATGTCGCCCAGCCGGCCAAAGATCAGGATGGACGCCGCGGTGGCCAGCAGGTAGCCGGTGCCGACCCAGGCATAGAGGGCCATGCCGTTCAGCGCCTCGGCCACGCGCGGCAGCGTGGTGCTGATGATGGTGGAATCCAGCGCGGCCAGCACCACGGTTGCGGAAACCCCCGCCATGGCCATCAGCAAATCCCTCTTGGAGCGGGCGGGATCGGCGGCGGGCTGGGTCGGTGTCGGCGGCGGAGTCATGCCGCCTAGGATATCACCGGCCCACTAGGGTTTTCACTTGTAAAACGAGTGGTAGCCCCAGAAAACCGCAATGATCACCACGACCAGCAGCCATGACCAGCGGGAATTGGACACGCCGCGAGGTTCAGGTTCGGGGGGAGGGGGCGGCGGCGCAATCCGCGGCTGGACGGCCATGTGGTCGATGAACGCGGCAAAGAACTTCTGGATGATCTTCTCGCCGGCTTTCAGCAGCAGCCCTTCGCCACATTCAGCCAACTTGCCGCCCGCCATGCCGGCCACGGTATAGGCCACGCGGGTGCCCTGGTCCTTGGTGCTGAGATTGACCTGGGCGGTGCCGATGGCCAGGCAGGCCGCACGGCCCTTGCCTTCAAACACCAGGGTGCAGCTGTCGGGGGCGTTGACGTCCGAGAGCAGGATCTCGCCCTCGTAGTCGGTGTCGATCCCCGCGATATTGGCACGCAGGGTGACGGCGTACTCGGTAGGGCTGCGCATCGCAACTTCCACGCAACCCGGTATGCACTTCTGCAAGACTCTCGGGTCCGTCAACGCATCCCATGTCTGGTGCTGCGTCGAAGGAATCCATTGGGCATCGGCAATGCGCATGGCAGTCTCCTTTTAGAAGCTTTATGTGCACATTCTGTTCCCAAACAGCAGGTTTGGCTACTTGGGGCCCTGCGCCGATGCCGGTACGGAGGTATTAGCGCCCCTGCGTCAGAACCGAAATCCAATGCTGGGTCGAAAGATCGTGATCGGCGTTTTGGCCTTGCCCATGCAATTCGCGCAGGATGCCGCTGGCCATTTTCTTGCCCGCCTCGACACCCCATTGATCGAAGGGGTTGATCCCCCAGATCAACGCTTGTACGAAGATCTTGTGCTCGTACAGTGCCAGCAACGCGCCCAGCGCGTACGGCGTCAGGCGCGGCAACACGATCAGCGTAGAAGGCCTGCCGCCTTCGTGTCGGCGATGGCGCGCGAGCCATTCGGCCTTGTCCGCGGGCATGCCCTGGGCCAGCATGGCGTCGCGATCCGCATCCAGCGACGTACCCCGCAGGAGCGTCTGGCGTTGGGCCAGGCAATTGGCCAGCAGCATCGCGTGTTCTTCGGTCCATTGGTGGGCGGCTTCGCGGCACATGATGAAATCCACCGCCGCGCCGTCCGTGCCTTGGTGCAGCCACTGGAAGAAGGTGTGCTGGCCGTCGGTGCCGGGCATGCCCCACACCGACGGGCCGGTGGGCACGCCCACGGGGTCGCCGGCCATATCCACGGATTTGCCCAGCGATTCCATGTCCAGCTGTTGTAGATAGGGCGCCAGGAATTGCAGGCGCGCGTCATACGCGGCGATGCTGAGTGACCCATATCCGAGCACGCTGCGGTTCGCGACGCCGGCCAGCGCAAGCTGCGCGGGCGCGTTTTCCGCAATGGGCGCCTGGGCGAAGTGCTCGTCCATGGTGGCGGCGCCGGCACGGATGCCTTCGATGACGTCAATCCCGACCGCCATGGCCACTGGCAAGCCCACGGCGGACCACAAGGAATATCGGCCGCCCACCCAATCCCAGAATTCGAAGACCTGCGAAGACGGAATTCCCAGCGCGCGGGCGGCGTCGGGGCGGGCGGTGATCGCCACAACCTGCTCATACGGCCGTTCCACGCCCGCCTGTGCCAGCCAGTCCACGGCGCGCCGCAGGTTGGCCAGCGTTTCTGCCGTCGTGAAGGATTTGGATGTGACGACCAAAAGAGTGTCTTGGGCATTCAGGCCCAGGATGGCGTCTTCAAGGGCATGCCCGTCAATATTGGCCACGAATTTCAGGGCTCGGCGAGCGCCGCTACCGCTGCACGCGTCCGTGGCCAAGCGCACGCCCCAGTCGCTGCCGCCGATACCAATATGGATCACCGCTTTCCATTTGCCCTGAGCGTCCGCCTGTTCCACGAATTCCCGAACACGTTGGTGTTCGCAGGCGACGGCTTCAATGGGTTCCGGCGCGCGCAGCATGGTGTGCCAGGCGGCGCGGTCTTCTGTCTTATTGACGTGGTCGCCGGCCAGCAGGGCCGCGCGTGCCTGGTCGAAACCACGGGCTTGGAGCAGGGCGGTGGCGGCAGCGCGGGCATCCGGCGACGAGACCTGCGCACTAAGGTCGATGGTTAGTCCGGCAGCGTGCAACAGGCGTAGTTCGTCAGTGCAGATCGAGCCGTGCTGGACGGCCTGACAGAACGCTTGCCATTCGGGAAGGCGCGGTAGCTTCGCAAGTTCAACGGGTTTTAAAGGCAGCATATTTTTTTGTAAATACGTCTTGATACTGATGTCCAAGTCCAGACGCGTCTCGTCAGTCGGAGGCGGGCGCGGTGCGCGCAATTCTGCAGATGCGCGAGTTTAGCCGGTTGATCAGGCGCTAAACAGGCCCTTTTTATTTTGCAAGCCGCGTTTCCATTCTTTTGCAAAGCTGTCCATATTGTTTTCATGCCTTGTCTGCGTCTGACGCTACAATTCCGCGATTCTCCCTCCGGCGCGGTTTTTTATGCTGTACGTTCTTGTAGCGTTTCTGGTTTCGTTGTTTTCGACCTTGCTGATCGTTCGCTACCGTTCCTGGCACGACGGCCTGACGGCTGACCACGATCTGGAGGGCGTGCAGAAGTACCATTCGAAGCCTGTGCCCCGCATCGGCGGACTGTCCTTGCTGATCGCCAGCGGCGTCACGTGCGCCTTGGTGGCAGTGCGCGAGCCGGACGTCCTTCCGAACATGGTGCTGCTGTTGGCGGCCTCGATGCCGGCATTTCTAGGGGGCTTCGCCGAGGATCTGACCAAACAAGTGCGGGTTTTGGTGCGGCTTGGACTTGCAATGTTGTCGGGCGGCATTGCGTATTATCTGCTTGGCGCGGCTGTGACGCGTGTCGACATTATCGGAATCGACTGGCTGTTGCAGTTCGGCCTTATTTCGTTGATTTTTACCTCCATTGCCATCGGGGGTGCCGCCAATGCCATAAACATTATCGACGGGTATAACGGTCTGGCGGCCGTGGTGTCCGCAATGATCTTGGCCGGGTTTGCCTACGTCTCGTTTTATCTCGGCGATCGGTTTTTGTTGATCGTGGCATTGAGCACGCTGGGCGGCATTATCGGATTCCTGGTTTGGAATTATCCGCACGGGCACATATTCCTTGGGGACGGCGGTGCTTACTTCCTGGGGTTCATGATCGGTGAGTTGTCAGTGCTGATGTTGGCGCGTCACCCGGAAGTGTCGGCATGGTTTCCGTTGCTGCTGTGTATTTATCCGGTATTCGAAACCCTGTTTTCCATCTATCGGAAAAAGTGGCTGCGGGGCCGCTCGCCCGGCGCTCCGGACGGGGTGCACCTGCATATGCTGATCTACAAGCGCCTTGTGCGCTGGGCCATCGGCTCGCGCGAAATGCGGCATCAAACGCAGCGCAATTCCATGACGTCGCCGTACCTGTGGTTGCTTTCGTCGTTGGCAGTGATTCCGGCCGTATTGTTCTGGCAGCAGCCCTATCTGTTAATGTTCTTCACGGCAGTTTTCTCCACCACCTATGTGGTGCTTTATCGCCGCCTGGTGCTGTTTCGCATGCCCAAGTGGATGATCGTAAAGAAGAAAAAGCGCCATTGACCGGCACCGGTTTCCTTAACCACCACTGCCCGGAATTTGGGGCAATGGGTTGGCTGGAGCGGGCGTCGCTGTAACCAGCAATGTTGTTGTACAGTGCGGGCTGCGTTGAACGGCGCCTGCCAACATCGGGTCGAGGGCGGCGCCAAGCTCGAATCATTATGCCCACACGAATCCTCATCGTTCGCACCTCCTCCTTGGGCGACCTCGTCCACATGCTTCCGGCAATCACCGATATTGCCCGGCATGTGCCTGACGCACAGATCGATTGGATCGTCGAGGAAGCGTTTGCCGAGATCCCGTCGTGGCATCCGGCCGTCAATGAAGTCATCAAGGTCGCCCATCGGCGCTGGCGCAAGTCTTGGTGGTCGTCGCAGGTGCGCTTCGAGCGCCGCGCGCTTAAAGAACGCCTGCGATCCACTCAATACGACATCGTGCTGGATATGCAGGCGCTGCTGAAATCTGCTTGGCTGGTGCGTCAGGCGCGCGGCGTGCGGCACGGGCTGGATTGGCGGTCGGCGCGTGAGCCTTTGGCGTCGCTGTTCTACAACGTGCGTCACCGCGTGGAATTCTGGCAGCCTGCCGTGATCCGACAGCGCAAGTTGGCGGCGCTGACCTTTGGCTACCAGCATGCCGGGCTGCCGGACTTTGGATTGCAGAATTTTGTGCGGCAGGCCAGTCAGCCCGTCGAACCCGTGGTTGAAGTCGGCAGCGACGGCTTGAATGCCGCCGAACTGCCGCGCCTGCATCATTTGGACAATGACCGGGGTTACGCGGTGATCATGCCGTCGGCCAGCCGCGACGACAAACTCTGGCCCGAAGAGGATTGGCGCGCGGTATTCCGCCGCCTGCGCGAAGCCGGCTGCACCCTGAAACTGCTGGCGGGCAATGACGCCGAGGCCGAGCGCGCAAGCCTGCTCGTGGCCGGCATGGAAGGCGCCGAAGTGATGCCGCGCATGGATCTGACCGACGTGGCGCGGCTGCTGGCCGGATCGCGCTTGATGGTCGGTCTGGACAGCGGCCTGACCCACCTGTCCGCCGCGCTGGGCCGGCCGACCATCGGCATCTACCGCGCCTCCACGCCGGTTCGCACCCCGCTGGTCGGGTCGAACTACACCGCCAGTCTGGGCGACCGGGGTGCTTCGCCATCGCGCGAAGCGGTGATGGCGTCGGTTGAACAGGCGCTGGCCGCGCAGTGACATGAACCGCTGCGTCTACACGCTGGCACTGCGGGCGTTGGCCCCGCTGCTCTGGTTATGGATGGCGCGTCGCGCCAAGCGTGCCGGCGGCGAGTGGGGCGTGTTCTCGCGTGAACGTTTCGGCCACGCGGTTGAATCACCACCTTCAGCTTCAGGTTTAGTTCCGGCGTCGGCTTCTGCTTCAACTTCGGTCGGTTTCGCGTCCGCTTCTGATCCCATTTCTGCCCGTTTCTCCTGGTCAACGCCCGTCTGGGTGCACGCCGTCAGCCTGGGCGAGACGCGTGCCGCACAGCCGCTGCTGCACGCCTTGCTTGACCGTGGTCTGCCCGTACTCTTGACCCATATGACCGCCACCGGCCGTGCTGAGGGGCAGCGTTTGTTCGCCGATGCCATCGCGCGGGGGCAGTTGCGTCAGGTTTGGCTGCCTTACGATTTTCCAGGCGCGACCCGCCGATTCATGCAGGGCTATCAGCCGCGCTGCGGCTTGCTCATCGAACGCGAGATATGGCCGAACCTGCTGGCCGCCGCACGACGTGCGCTGGTACCCATGGCGCTGGTCAGCGCCCGCTATTCCGCGTCGTCATTGCGGCAGGCTGGGCGCATGGGCAGCGTGATGCGCGAAGCGCTGGCCGGGCTGGATTTGGTGTTGGCGCAAACCGCCGAAGACGCGGGGCGTCTGAAGCACGCGGGCGCGCCCGAGCCGATCGTCACCGGAAACCTGAAATTCGACTTGGTGTTGCCCGCGGCACAGGTCCAGGCGGGTAAGGCATGGCGCACCCATCTGGGCCGCCAGGTGATCGCAATTGCCAGCACGCGCGAGGGCGAGGACGCGCTCTTCATCGAGGCCATTAAACGCCGTAGCGGCCAGCCGGGCGCGCCGCTGTTCGTCCTGATTCCGCGTCACCCGCAACGTTTTGACGAGGCGGCTCAACAGTTGAGCGACGCGCAATTGCCGTTCGTCCGGCGTAGCAGCGGCAGCGAACCCGAGGCGCAAACGTCTGTGCTGCTTGGCGACACGCTGGGGGAGATGGCCTTCTACTACGCGGCGTCAGACGTGGCCATCGTGGCAGGCAGCTTTGCGCCGCTGGGCGGCCAGAATCTGATCGAAGCGTGTGCGGCGGGAGTGCCGGTCATCGTAGGGCCGCACACGTTTAATTTCCTGCAAGCGGCCGAAGACGCGATTGCGGCGGGCGCCGCTCTGCGAACAGAGAACGCTTCAACTGCTGTCGATACGGCTTTGGCGCTGCTCGTCAATAGTGGGTCGCGTCAGGCAGCCGGCCAAGCAGCTCGACGGTGGTCTGCGCGGCATGCTGGAGCGACCGCCCGCACGATGCAGGCGCTCACTCCCTGGTTGTGCTGACCGTTACGCGCCTGGCGACGATGACGCTCAGCTCGCGTCGCGGGGAAACTCATTCAACCATGCGGCGACGACCGCCTCCGGGTAGCCGCGATGGAAGTGCCTGCGCCAAGGATAAGCACTGGCCTGCGAGCCATCCTTCAGCTTGATCTTGCTGGTCTCGCAGATCAGCTTGGCCGGGCTGCCAGCTACAACGGTATCCGGTTCCACATCCCGGTTGACCGAGCTATGGGCACCCACCAGCGCGCCTTGCTTGACGGTGACCCCGGGCAGAATGATCGACATGGTTGCGATGGCGACATAGTCTTCAAGCGTGGCACCTTGCATGATGTCGCTCGGGGGATGGGGGTCGTTGGTCAGCACGACGTACGGAAAGATCCATACGTAGTTACCGATCTTCGACTGCTGGCCGATGTGCACATTGCTATGGAAGCGGACGTAGTCACCGATCTGGCATGTGCCCTGGATATCGCTCAGGGTGCCAATCTGCAGGTTTTTGCCAGCCTGAGTGCCTTCACGCACCGTAACGCGATGGCCAGTAACCAGCTTTTCGCCGAAGGTAGATCCTTCGTAGAACACGCTATGCGAACGAATCAAGCTGTTCGCTCCGATCACTAGGGGTTGGCCCTTTGCAAGCGGTGTCGGGTGCCCGATCTCGCAATTCGAGCCGATGCTCGTGCCATCGCCCAGTTGGACGTTGTCGTGAATGATGGTGAAGGGGCCGATCGTGACATTGCTGCCGATCTTTGCCTTTGAGGACACAATGGCGGATGGGTGAATCATTATTATCTCCTGGGGAAATGCTACGTTGGCAATGCCAGAAAAGGTCAGCGGCCGGGCTAGATGTCGTCCTGTCGTTTCGGGCGGAATACCAGCCAGGCAGACAGCACATACATGAAGCCGCTGTACGTGCAAGCGGCGGCCAGCTGCGCCAGCAAAGGTCTAACGTCGTAAGCCAGCAAAATCTTCAGGACCGCCAGGTTCAACAAAAAGCAGATCACGAACATATAAAGATAGCGCAGCCCTTCGCTAGCCATCTTTCCATCACTTCGAAAAACGAACTTTTTGGAAAAGAAAAAGCTCTGAATGAAGCCTACTGTGTAGCCGATGATGTTGGCGAGCACAGCAGAGACGCCCAACCCCATCAATGCGAAGATGATGCCAAACCCGACCACTGTGTTTAGGCCACCGCTGATGGCGTAGCGCATCAATCGACCCACCTCGTTTTTCCATCTAGACATGATGATCGGTTTGAGCGGCAGGCAGGACGGCGGCCGGTGTGCTTTTCTTGAAGGTCGTGCGAGCCACTACGAACTGCGGCTTGCGGTTGATTTTCAGGTAGGCGCGGCCCAGATACTCACCGATCATGCCCAAGCACAACGTCTGGATGCCGCCAACTAGCAGGATGGTGGCGATCAGTGAGGTCCAGCCGCGGGGGTAATCCGGGTGCATGAACTTTTGCACGGTGATCACCAGGATCATGATTAAACTGAATGCGGACATGCAAAAACCGACGCAGGTGGCAAAGCGCAGAGGCAGAATCGAAAAGCTGGTTAGCATCTTCATCCACAGCGACAACGACCGTCGCAGGTTGTAGTTGCCTTCGCCTTCCAGCCGCGCCTGGTGCTCGATATCCACTGACGTGATGGAATTTGTGACGTCCAGGATCAGACCGTCTACGTACGCGTAGGGGCCGTCGTAGCGGACCACTTCCTGCACCACTTCCTGGCGCAGCGCCTTGAAGGACGACAGGTACAGGCCTTTGGGCTTGCGCAGTGCATAGGTGGCGACAAGATCATTGAACTTGCTGCCCACCTTTTTCCACAAGGCATGCTGCCGGCCGACATAGTTGGTGTAGCAGACGTCGTAGCCCGAACGCAGCGCGTCGAGCAGCTTGCCGATTGCGCTGGGCGGGTGTTGCAGGTCGTCGTCCATCAGGATTACGTATCGGCCGTTCGTGTGATGCAGGCCGGCCATAACCGCGTTGTGCTGGCCAAAATTTTTGCGTAGCGAAATACCCTTGATAAACGGATGTAGCGCTGCTTGCTCGGTAATGACCTTCCAGCTGTTGTCGGGGCTGCAGTCATTGACCAGTACAAGTTCGAACCGATCCGTCATCTGTAGCGCGCCCATTACCTCGGCCACTTTTGCGACCAGCTTGGGCAGGATTGATTCGCTGCGATAAACCGGGATGACGATGGAGACTTCCAGGCTGCCTCCGCCAGTTTCGGGCGGGTCTGCGGGGTGATGTCCAGTTGCGCTTGTCATGGCGATATCGGCTTAGTTGGTCTTGTGTTTTTGCTGCGTGAAAAGTAGGGTCAGCCCGATCAAAGCGATCAGCGTGGCGTACAGTTTGCCGAAGTAGAAGTAGCGGACCTCATACTGGTGCACCATAAAGATTAAATAGTACGCAGACACGATGGTGGCGTTGGCCCAATTGAGCACCGGGGCATACATCGACCGCCGGCGCGCCAGCGCCACGCCCGCCAGGAGTGCGACGATGATGGCGATCAGGAAGAAGATGTTCGTGACCGTGTCCCATCCCGTGGCTTGCGTTGTGGCCCGCCCCATGTCTTGCTGGCTGGCGTAGAAATAGTTGCCGATGATGCCGAATTTGATCGCATGCCATTCCAGCGGGTGGCTCAGCAAGGTGCGCACGAAAAGTTGGGGCGCTTCCTCTAGTCGCCCGCACGTCGTGGGGTCGATTCGGCAGGTCAGGCCGCCACCGCCCTCGATGATGAATTCGCCGCCCTGGCTGAGCAGGTGCTCGCGGCTCATGACCGACGTCGAAAACGACAGTGTTTCGGTGTAGACCCATTTGGGGCTGCCCATGGTGACTTGATGATAAATCCGCCAGGGCGCCATGACGACGTGGGCAGAAATGACCACCGTCAGGGCGATACCCATCCATCGGCTCTTCGCCGGTCGGTGCTTGGCGCGTACGAGGCTCCATAGCCATGCCACTAGCAGCCAAAAGGTCAGGCCGAGCACAAACAATTCGAATTGTGATCGGAAGTAAGCCGCCAGCCCGATACTAACGCCCGCAGCAATGGCGAGCTTGCGCGGTCGGGCCACGGCGCATGCCTGCAGTGCGCACAGCACGCCCAGGAAGAAAAATGCGATGGAAAACGTTTCGCCATATATGACACGGCCGGGCTCTAGCAGGAAGGACCGGGCAACGGACGGCGCGAAGAGCAGCAGCGGAAGCAGCCATGCGAGCGGTGCCCCGACGAACGTGCGCAGCACCTTGTTGAATTTGCCCAGCACCCCCGCCCATGCGGCGCACGCCAGCAATTGGATGGTGTACACGAAATAGGGGGTGTCCAGGCCAATCAGCTTGATCAGCCCCGCTTCAACCAGCAGGAAGCCGGGCGGCCAGAAACTGGTGATCCAGTTGTTCTCCGGCGAGATCCACCCCTTGTCGGCGATGTTCATTGCGCCGGTCATGAAACTGCCGGGGTCTGACGGGATGAACTTGAGCAGGTCCCGGGCCGTAGTGGCGAATGCGTCGACCTGTCCGGTAGGGTGACTCATATAGCTCACGTAGGCCGCGAGGATCAGGAAATAGCCCAGGAACACGACGATGAAGGGCATCGCGGGCTTCTGGCTAATCGGCACTGCAGATGTCATTTCATTCCTTCAAATCTGGTCGGCGATGCGGGCCGTCGATGGGAGGCCAGGTCGCGCAATAGGGCGTGCTGCCAGCGGGCTTGCCCGGGGCGGCGCAATTCTACGCGCCGACCTGCAATATTACGAATTCGCCCGCCCCACCAGCTTCACCGCATCCGCATTCAATTCCTGACCAAACCGCCTTGTATCGCGGCCTTCGTCTTCCGGCCGCACGCCGATCCAGCCTTGGCCCAGCGCCAGCACCCACAGGTTCGCCAAGAGGATCAGGATGAAGAGCACTCGCATGGCGGACCTCGCTCAGGCGTGGGTGTCCAGGGTGGCGCGGGCCACCGCGGCCAGGCCATCCAGGACGGGGTGGTCCAGGTACACCGGCACCGGCGCGGCGCCGAATGCGCCGCCGGCATCGGCCAGCAGGCGTTCTATTTCCTGATGCACTTCGGGCCAGCCGCCGCCCGCCGCGTAGATCTGCGGGGTCTGTCCATAGCGCTGGCGGCCCGCCAGCCATTGGCGCACCACCGCGCCCGCCTGGGCCGCGGCAATGCCCGAGGCAATGGCTTCGTGCGTATCGACGGGGTAGGCCACGACCTGGCCGTTGGCGATCGGCAGGTTGGCGGTGCCGTGGGCCAGCGCGTTGCGCATCATCGCGGGGCCCGGCAGGATCAGGCCGCCCGCGAACACGTTGTCGGGGCCGACGGTGTCGATGGTGGTCGCGGTGCCGAAACTGGCCAGCACGAAGGGGGGGTGCGCGCCGGGCAGGCGCGACAGCACGCCCAGCAGCGAGGCCCAGCGGTCGGCGCCCAATTGCGTCGGCACGCGGTAGCTGTTGACCAGCCCCAGCGTCGTCGCCTGCGAGGGCGACCACGTCACGGCGCAACCGTGTTTTTGCAGGATGGTGGCGATTGCCGTGCCGCGGGCTTCGCCGGCCACGTTTACGCCCAGCGCGCGCAGCGGACGGCGTGGCAGTGCGGCCAGCCAGCCATCCAGCGCATCCAGGTCCAGGCCGTCAAAGGCGACCGCCGCCGGCTCGCGCGGCATATCGCGGTTGCTGGCGTCCAGCCAACCCACCTTCAAACGGCTGTTGCCGGAATCAATAAGAATAATCATGCTTGGCGTCGAATCGAAATTTCACCGATCGAGATCGGTGTGGCGCCCTGGGGCGTTTGCACCAGCAGGCGGCCATGTGCGTCCACGCCACAGGCGGTGCCGCTAAGTAGGATATCGCCTTTTTCCAGCACGTTCACCGGCCGGCCCGCCAGCGCGTCGACCCGGTCAAAACGATGCTGAAACGCGGCAAAACCCTCGCGTTCCAAGGTTTGAACCGCGTCATGCCAGGCGGTGGCGCTGGCGCAGATCAGGTCCGCGGCGTCGGGCAGGCGGTCAGAATCGGCCTGCACCTGGGTCCAGTCGGCCACATCGCGATCCAGCGCGCGGGACAGCTCTGCCGCGTCGCGCAAATTGACACCCATGCCGATGACAACGGTGTAACCGGCCTCGCGGCCACCTGGATTGCGGGTCGTTTCCACCAGAACCCCGGCCAGCTTGGCGTCGTGCCACTGCACATCGTTCGGCCACTTCATGCACAGGCCGTTCGCACGCGGCCCGGCAACGGCGCGCAGCGCCTCGCAGGCGACGACGCCGGCCACGGGAGATAGCGCAGGCAATTGCGCGGCGGGCAAGTGCACGTCGTACGCGCACGAAAACATTAGCGTCGAACCCGCGCGGTTTTGCCAAGGGCGGCCGGCGCGGCCGCGGCCGGCATTTTGCAGATGGGTGCCCAACAGCCAGGGTTTGGCCGCGCCAAGCCCCGAGCGGGCTCGCGCCAGCAGATCGGCATTGGTCGACCCGGTGTTGCCGGTCCAGCTGATGTCTTGGAATACAGGCAGGCGCTGGCCTAGCTCGCGGGCCAGGGCTTCCGGCGCGGGCAGGTCGATAGGGCGGACGTGTTCGGACATGGCGGCGATTGTAGGGCACGCGGCCGGCACGCGCGGTCTTTCGGGGCGCAAGCGTTTATCATTGGCGATACATTTTGCATCCGGTGCCCCGCCTACATGCCGCATTCCGCTTCGTCCGCGTCCGCCGCCGCGCCTTTCCGTCTGGACGGAAAAGTCTGCCATGTGGCGGGCGACTGGAGCGTCCTGGCCCTGGCACAGGCCGGCGAAGTCGAACGCCGGCGCACCGCCATGGCCCGCGCGGCCCAGGAAGGCGTGCGCTGGGATCTGCACGGCATCAGCCGGCTGGACACCATCGGCGCCTTGCTGATCTGGCAGGCCTGGGGCGAAAAGCTGCCCGAACGGGTGCGCTGGTCGGCCGGCCAGCAGGATGTTTTCAACGCGCTGGCCATGAACAAGGGCGAGGCCCAGACGGCCCCGCCCAAGCCCGAAACCTTTGCCTGGATCCGCGGCCTGGGCGGCGCCATCTTGCAAGCCGCCGAAAACGGCCGGGCGCTGCTGATCATGCTGGGCCAATTGATGCTGGACCTGGGCGCCATGCTGCGCAGGCCACGCCTGGGGCCGTGGCGCGAGATTTCGGCGCAGGTGTATCGCACCGGCGCGCAGGCGCTGGGCATCACGGCGCTGGTGGGGTTTCTGATTGGCGTGGTCCTGTCGTATCTGTCAGCGCAGCAGCTACAGATGATCGGCGCCGACCGCTTCATCGTGCGGCTGCTGGGCGTGTCCATCGTGCGCGAGCTTGGACCGGTGCTGGCGGCCATTCTGGTGGCGGGCCGGTCCGGTTCTGCAATCACCGCGCAGATTGGCGTGATGCGCGTCACGCAGGAATTGGACGCCATGCGCGTCATGGGTATCTCGCACGGGCAGCGCCTGATCCTGCCGCGTGTGTTGGCGCTGGCGGTGACCATGCCGCTGCTGGTCTTGTGGACGGATGCCATGGCCTTGCTGGGCGGCATGTTGGCCGCGCAGATGCAGCTGGGTATCTCGCCGCAGTGGTTCCTGACGTCGCTGCCCGACGCCATCTCGCTGACCAATTACTGGATCGGCATCCTCAAGGGCGTGACCTTCGGCATCTTGATCGCGCTGATCGCGTGTCACTTTGGCTTGCGCATCCAGCCCAATACCGAAAGCCTGGGTCGGGGCACAACCACCTCCGTGGTGACATCAATTACCGGCGTGATCCTGCTGGACGCCTTCTACGCCATCATCTTCAGTTCGGTGGGCATCTGATGAACAGCGCCACGCAGAACCGCCTGTTCACCGACGACAGCGTCACCGTCGAGCCCGTTATCACGGTGCGCGGGCTGCGCACGGCATTTGGCGACCATGTGGTGCACGACAACCTGGACCTGACCGTCTTCCCCGGCGAAATCCTGGTGCTGGTGGGCGGATCGGGTACGGGCAAGACGGTGCTGCTGCGGCAAATCATCGGTCTGGATCAGCCTGCCGCCGGTTCCGTCAAAGTGCTGGGGCATTCGCTGTTCGACCTGTCGCCCGGCGAGCGCCGGCGCCTGTCTTACCGCTGGGGCATTTTGTTTCAGGCGGGGGCGTTGTTCTCGGCGCTGTCCGTGTTCGACAACGTGGCGCTGCCGCTGCGCGAGCTGCGAACGGTGCCCGAAGACCTGGTGTGCGATGTGGTCATGTGCCGGCTGGCCATGGTCGGCCTATCCGCCAAGGATGCCGACAAGCGGCCGTCGGACCTGTCCGGCGGCATGGTCAAGCGCGTGGCGCTGGCGCGCGCGTTGTCGCTGGACCCCGAATTGCTGTTCCTGGACGAACCTACCGCCGGGCTGGACCCGCTGCGTTCGGACGAATTCGTGGACCTGGTGCGCAGCCTGCACCGGCAGTTGGGTTTTACCGTCGTCATGGTGACGCACGATCTGGACACGCTGCTGGCGCTGGCCACGCGTGTCGCCGTGCTGGCCGACAAACGGGTGATTGTGTGCGACACGGTGCAGGAAGTCCTGAAGGTCGATCACCCGTTCATTCATACATTCTTTCTGGGCGAACGCGGCTTGCGCGCGCTTGGAGACCTGGCGCCGAAGGGGTTGCATCATGGAAAACCGTAGTCATGCGCTCATGGCCGGCATCTTCACGCTGGTCCTGTTGGCCGCCGCCGCGCTGATCGCCGTGTGGATCGGGCGGGACCGCACCAAGCTGCAAACGTACGAGATCGTGTCGGCCACCGCCGTCAGCGGCTTGAATCCGCAATCGGCGGTGCGTTATCAAGGCGTGCCCGTGGGCAAGGTGCAGTCCTTGGCGCTGAACCCGAACAAGCCGGGGCAGGTGCGCATCCGCATCGGCGTGGCGCCCAATACGCCCATCACCGAATCAACGTGGGCAGAGCTGGGCGTACAAGGCGTGACGGGGATGTCCAACGTGGAACTGCGCGACGACGGCTCGTCGCTGAAGCGCCTGGCCTCGTCCGCCGAGCATCCCGCCGCTATTCCGCTGCGCCCCGGTTTTCTTGACCGCATCGAGCAGCGGGGCGGCAAGCTGATATCAAACGTGGAAGAGGCCACCGAGCAGCTGCGCCGCGTGCTCAGCGAACAGAACGTGCAAGCGTTGACCGCCACCTTGCAGAACGCCACCGACATCACGCAGTCGCTGCGGCAAGCCAGCCGCGACCTCGCGCCCACCATGGCGAAGCTGGGACCGCTGATCGACTCGCTGGGCACGACGTCGCGCCAGGCGGACCGCGCCGCGCGCGAAATCGCCGACCTGGCGCAACAGGCGCGGCAGGCGCTGGCGCGCTTGAATGCGCCCGACGGCCCCTTGTCGGTCGCCACGCGCAGCCTTAACGACATTGCGCTGGCCGCCGCGCGCCTGGACGGCGAAACCCTGCCCGCCGTTACCAATATGGCCACCAACGTCAGCGCCGCCGCGCGTGGCGCGACCGTCACCCTGCGCCGTGTCGACAGCACGCCGCAATCGTTCTTGTTCGGCCCGGCGCCCGTTGCGCCCGGGCCCGGCGAAGCCGGCTTTGCCGGATTCGGGAGACAGCCCAAATGAAAATGCGCAGCGCCGTACTGTTATTGACCGTGACCCTGACTCTGACCTTGGCGGGCTGCGGCATCGGCCGCGTGCCGGCGCCGCCTTCGGTGTTTGATCTGGGGTTGGACGCCAAGCCCGTGCCGGCGCTACCGGCGCGTGGGCCGATCGCCATGAGCGTGCAAGCGCCGCCCGCCTTGTCGGACACCAGCATGATCTGGCGCGTGGGCGACAGCGCCGCGCCCCGGGCGTATGCCACGTTCCGCTGGGCCTCGTCGCCGTCCGAACTCGTGCGCCAGCGCATCACCGACCGCTTGTCTCGTCAGGGCGCCGTGCTGGCCGACCGCGTCAATCTTCAGATGCCGCAGCTGCAACTGACGCTGATGCAGTTCGAACAGGTGTATGCCGATGACGGGCAGTCCAGCGAAGGGCGCATCCTGTTGCAGGCAGTGCTGCTCAATGGCCGCAACGTCGTCGATCAAAAGCGCATCCAGGTGCGCGTGCCGACGCCGACGCAAGACGCCGCCGGCGGCGTCGCGGCGCTGCGGCAAGCCACGGACGAGGCCTCGGATCAGCTGGCGCAATGGTTGGCGGCGACGGTGCGAAGCGCCTCCGCCGCCACGTCCGAACCCGCCTCCGCGGTGGCATCCGGTGCTACGTCAGAAACCGCGCCCCGGCGCGGATTCGGCCCCCGGCCCGGACCGAACTTCGAGCCCGCATTCAATCCCTCTGCCGGGTCACGGCCCGGCAATTGAATCCAAGGCTTTACTCCCTCATTTTCTTTTTGCACGTTGAGTTGAACCATGTCCGCACGCACTGATACCCACGCCTTCACCGGCGCCGCCGGCCGCATTGATTGCGCCGTCGATTGGCCTGCCGGCACGCCGCGAGGCTGGGCCCTGGTCCTGCATCCGCATCCGCTGCAAGGCGGCGCGCGCGAAAACAAGGTGGTCACCACCGTGTCGCGCGCCTGCGTGCAGCATGGCCTGGTGGCGGTGCGCCCCAACTTTCGCGGCGTCGGGCAGTCCGAAGGCGTGTTCGACAAGTCGGTCGGCGAAACCCAGGACATGCTTGCCGTGGTGACGCAAATGCGCGAGCTGCATCCCGAACTGGCCGACGCACCCTGGGTACTGGCCGGCTTTTCGTTCGGCACCGCGGTTGCGGCGCAAACCTATGCCGCGCTGGCGGATGCGGGCGATGCCAAGCTGCCGTCCGCGCTGATGTTGATGGGGCCGGCGGTGAACCGGTTTCAGTCGCATGAAGTGCAGGTGCCCGCCGATACGCTGATGGTCCACGGCGAAGAAGACGAGGTGGTGCCACTGTCCGAAGCCATGGACTGGGCGCGTCCGCGTTCGATACCGGTGGTGGTGGTGCCGGGCGCATCGCATTTCTTTCACGGCAAGCTGCTGGTGCTGCGCCAGCTGATCCAGGCGCGGCTGAAGGTCGCGTTGGACTGAATCGGCCATACGAAGACGGCAGGTTGCATCAGGTTGCATGTTTTAAATGCACCGGGAACCCCGCGCGAACCGGCCGGGTCCAATCGCCTGCCTATAATTGTCAGCCATTAGCCCCGCGCCGGCGGGCGTCTTTCCTGGACCCACGTTGCCGATGAAGAATTTGCCTTACTCCGCTCAATCCCCCGCTGTCTTTACCCGCCGTCTGCTGACGGGCGCGGTATTGTCGGCGCTGCTTGCGGCCTCGATGCCGGCCTGGACGCAACAAGCGCCCGCCGCTGCCCCTGCCGCCGCGGGCACCACCGCGCCGGCGCCGTCAGCCTCGGGCGCGGTGCCGGTGGGTGACGTGTCGGCGGTGCCGGCACCCACCATCGCCGCCAAGGCATGGATCGTGATCGACGTGAACAGCGGCCAGACCTTGGCCGCTTCCAACCCCGACACGAAGGTCGAGCCGGCATCGCTGACCAAGATCATGACGGCCTACGTCGTGTTCAACGCGCTGGAAGAAAAGCGCCTGACGCTGGAACAGACCGTGCCGGTGTCCGAGCACGCCTGGCGCACGGGTGGTTCGCGCATGTTCATCGAACCGCGCAAGCCCGTCACGGTCGACGAACTGAACCAAGGCATGATCGTGCAGTCCGGCAACGACGCTTCGGTGGCGTTGGCCGAAGCCGTGGGCGGCAGCGAATCGGCGTTTGCCGCGCTGATGAATCAGGAAGCCGAACGCCTTGGCATGAAGAACACGCACTTCATGAACGCCACCGGCCTGCCCGACCCGCAGCACATGACGTCCACGCGCGACCTGGCCACGCTGTCCGCGCACCTGATCACCGATCACCCGGACTTCTTCCACTATTACAAGCAAAAGAGCTACACGTACAACAAGATCACGCAGCCCAACCGCAACCGCCTGCTGTGGGCCGACCCGTCGGTGGACGGCATGAAAACCGGCCATACCGATTCGGCCGGCTACTGCCTGGTGTCGACCGCCGTGCGCGGCGACCGCCGCATCCTGGTCGTGGTAGTGGGCACGGACAGCGAAGCCACGCGTGCCGAAGAAAGCCTGAAACTCTTGAACTGGAGCTTCCAGAACTTCGACACCGTCAAGCTGTTCGACAAGAGCCAGCCCGGCATCGATGCGCGCGTCTGGGAAGGCACGGCTGAAAACGTGAAGCTGGGTCCGCCCAAGCCCGTGTCGATTGCCGTGCCGCGCGGCAAGGCCGGCGACCTGAAGCCGGTTGCCCAGCGCACCGATCCGCTGATCGCGCCGCTGGCCAAGGGCCAACAGGTGGGCACGCTGCAATTCACGCTGGACGGCAAGGTGCTGCGCACCGAACCGCTGGTCGTGCAGGACGCGGTCGAACGCGCCGGCTTCTTTGGCCGCATGGTCGACACCGTCAAGCGCTGGTTCCAATAAGCGCACCGCACCGAGCCGTGCCACGCGCGCGGCCACGGGTGTAAGCTAGCAGCGGGCGTTTCGTGCGAAACGCCCGTTTTCCATTTTCAGGCAATCCCATCGGGCTTGTCCGCGACGTTTGATCCTTCAGGAGTACCCCATGATTCCGGGCGTGCCGGGCGAAAGCCAGGTGTATCTCAACGGCGAGTTCCTGCGTGTCGACGAGGCGAAAGTCTCTGTCCTGGACCGCGGTTTTATTTTTGGCGACGGCATCTACGAAGTCGTTCCCGTGTACCAGGGCAAGGCGTTCCGCATGGCGGAGCACCTGAATCGCCTGGACCGCAGCCTGGCCGCCTTGCGCATCACGCCGCCGATGGACCGCGCGGGCTGGGTCGATCTGGTCGAACAGTTGCTGGCGCGCACCAATCTGGACACCTGCATCGTGTACGTGCAGGTGACGCGCGGCGTTGCCAAGCGCGACCACCAGTTTCCCGCTACCGCCATCGCGCCGACCGTGTTTGGGATGATTTCGGCGTGGTCCCCGCCGCCCGCCGCGCAGCGCGCGCAAGGCCTGACCGCCATCAGCATTCCCGACGAACGCTGGCTGCACTGCGAGATCAAGTCGGTGTCGCTGCTGGGC
Source organism: Achromobacter semiaridum (assembly GCF_053543755.1). Classification (NCBI taxonomy): domain Bacteria; kingdom Pseudomonadati; phylum Pseudomonadota; class Betaproteobacteria; order Burkholderiales; family Alcaligenaceae; genus Achromobacter; species Achromobacter semiaridum. Next base: position 21,476 of record NZ_JBLVOL010000005.1, read on the forward strand.
AATGTGCTGGCCAAGCAGCAGGCGGTGGATGCGAACGCCGACGAAGTCGTGCAGTTTCGCGATGGCTACCTGACCGAGGGGTCGTCCACCAACATCTGGGTGGTGTCGGGTGGCAAGCTGCTGGCGCCGCCCAAGAACAACCTGATCCTGGAAGGCATTCGCTATGGCCTGATGGGCGAGCTGGCCGAAGCGGCGGGCATCCCGTTCGAGTCGCGCCGCATCACCCAGCAAGAGGTGGAATCGGCCGACGAACTGATGCTGTCTTCCGCCACCAAGGAAGTGCTGGCCATCGTTTCGCTGGACGGCAAGCCGGTGGGTTCGGGCAAGCCCGGCCCTGTTTTTGAGCAGTTGCGAGCGGGTTATGATGCCCGCATCGCCGCGCTGTAAACCGTTGTCCCGGGCGGCTGCCGCAGCCGCCCGTCGCTCTTTCGGCCGGCCTTGCCTGTGCGCAGCTTGCCCCCATATAAGAACATTCAGGGGCAACCACCTCTCTAGGTAACTCTCATGCATATTCCGCCCGAAGAATCGCTTATCGAATATCCCAGCGACTTTCCCATCAAGGTCATGGGCAAGCAGCATCCCGAATTTGCCCAGACGCTGACTGACGTCGTGCTGCAATTCGACCCCGGCTTTGACGCCGCCACGGTCGAAATGCGTCCCAGCAAGGGCGGCAACTACATGGGCCTGACGTTCATCGTGCGCGCCACCTCGCGCGAGCAGTTGGACAACCTGTACAAGGCCTTGCACGGCCATCCGATGGTGTCCATCGTTCTGTAATCGTGCAATCGGAATCGCCGTGATCAAGTGGCTCGCGCGGCCGGCGGACTACCTGCCGGTCTGGCAGGACATGCAGGCGTACACCGCGCTGCGCGGCGCCGATACGCCTGACGAGATCTGGCTTTGCGAGCACGCGCCGGTCTATACGCTGGGCCAGGCCGGCCTGCCGCAACATGTGCTGAACCCCGGCAACATCCCCATCGTGCATTGCGATCGTGGCGGCCAGGTGACTTATCACGGGCCGGGGCAGGTCATGGCGTACGCGCTGTTCGATCTGCGTCGCGTGGATATGTACGTGAAGGAATACGTCACCCTGCTTGAGAGCGCGGTGATCGACACGCTTGCCCAGCATGGCGTGAATGGCGCCTGTCGCAAACCCGGCGCGCCGGGTGTGTATGTGCCCGATCCTGACCTGGGCCCCGACAGTGGCGAGCTTGCCAAGATTGCCGCGCTGGGCATCAAGATCCGCAACGGCCGCGCCTACCATGGTGTGTCGCTGAACGTGGACATGGATCTGGCGCCTTTCCTGGGCATCAACCCCTGCGGCTACGAAGGCCTGCGTACTGTCGACATGGCGACCTGTGGCGCGCATCGCTCGCCTACCGACGTGGGCAACGCGCTGGCGCAAAATCTGGCGGACGCCTGGCGCCGTAGAAGGAGCACGATTTGAAGACCTACACCGCCGCCGATGTCGCCGCCACCACGCCGGAACAACTGGCCCAGCTGCGCGAAGGGCCGCCGGAATCCTATGCCGCATGGATCGGCGCCGCGGCTGACATGGGGATGGTCGAAGCCCAGACCATCTACGGCCAGATGCTGCTGGACGGCGTGGGCGTGGCGCGCCAGCCCGCCGCCGCGCTGGCCTGGTTCAAGCGCGCCGCCAATGCCGACCATCCGATGGCCATCAATATGGTGGGCCGCTGCTATGAAAACGGCTGGGGCGTGCCGGCCGACGACACCGTCGCGGCGTACTGGTTCCGGCTGGCCGCCGACCGTGGCCTGGACTGGGGCATGTATAACTACGCGCACATGCTGCGCGCCGGCCGGGGCGGCGTCACGCAAAACAAGGCGGCGGCACTGGCCTTGTACCAACAAGCCGCGCAAGGCGGCCATGTGAAATCGATTGGCGTGGTGGGTCGGTTCTATGAAGCGGGCGAAGTGGTCGAGCAAAACATCGACCGCGCATTCGATTGCTATCAGCGCTGCGCCGGGGGCGGTGATTTCCGGGGCATGTTCCATCTGGGGCGCTTGCTGCTGCTGCGCGGCAAGAAGCAGGAAGCCGTTCAATGGCTGGTCCGCGTGCCTGAAACCGCCACGCCGGGGTTCTTGAAGGAAGCCAACGCCATGCTGGAAGACGCGGGCTTTCCGGCGTTGTACGAGGTCTGAAGGGTCTGGGGTTTCTGCTGGCGTGAAGGTGTTGACAGACTATCGGCTTGCCGCGTTGTTTGCAGGCCGAAAAGGTAGGGCGGTATCGCAGCGGTATAGCGCCCGGCGCCCCGCTTTTCTACGTGCTTAGCCGAGCTTCGAACGTCACTTCCAAGGTCTGATGCTGGCCGGCAGCCAGTTCGCCCTGTAGCCGGTCGAGCAACACCTGCGCTGCCCGGCGGCCCAGGTCCGCCGCGTTTACGCCCAGCGTCGTCAGGCCTTGCGCCCATTGCGCCGCACTGCCGTCATCCGTGAAACCCAGCACCGCCACATCCTGCGGCACGTGCAGGTCGCGGTTGTGCGCCTCGGACACTGCGGCCGCCGCCAGCAGATCCGACGTGCAGAACACCGCGTCAAAGATCGTGTTGGTGGCCAGCAGTCGCAAAAACGCCATCCGCCCGTCGTTCATTTGCAGCACTTCGGGCTGCACGATGTCCGCAACCCGATCCAGCCCCAGCGCCGCCGCCGCGCTGATAAACCCCTGGCGTCGCGCGCGTTCCCAAGGGTTGTCCGCGCTGATGCAGGCGACCAACGCATGCCGCTTTTCCGCCAGATGGCGCGCGGCCATGCGGCCGGCCTCTTCGTTGTCGATCACAACAGCGGTATCCAGCGGGTGCACCGAGGCGCTCCACGTTTCCACCACCGGAATTTCCATAGCGGCCAGGCCGGCGCGAAGAATGGGCTCGTCCAGCGGGCCCATGACCAGCGCCGCGGCCGGCTGCAAGGCCGCCAACTGCGGCAACGTGGCGGCGTCGTGCCACGGCCCCGCCGCCAGAAAATAGCCTTCGCCCGCCAGCCGCTCCGCACAAGCTTGAACGGCACGAGCGACAGGGCCGGTATCCAGGCGGGGGGCGATCAGCGCAACAAGGCGGGGCGGGGAAATAAGGGACATGGAGAAGGGCTTAGGGGAAATTCAGCGAAATTGCCAGGCAAGACGATAACTCAGCCTGCGACGCGCGACGCGGACAAGCAGCCGGCCGGTCCGGGGCAAAGCGGCGGTCGGGTTGGTGCGGCAGGCGGCGCTTGAGGCGTGAGGCGGCGGCGGGGGTAAAATGCCATTTTTGTCTTAAACCGGGCCGTCCTGCGCGCCGGTTGCGAAGGTGCCCAATGTCTACGCTTGCCGAGTCCGCTGTTCCCCCGAACGAATCCGCCGCCGCTCCCGCCACCACGGAAGCCGTCTACGATCCGACGCAAAAGCAGAAGTCGCAAGCCAAGACGGCGCGCATCCCCATCAAGATCGTGCCGGCCGAGCGCCTGAAAAAGCCCGAGTGGATCCGCGTGAAAGCCGCCGCGCCAGGCTCGCGCTTCTACGACATCAAGCGCATCCTGCGCGAGCACAACCTGCACACGGTCTGCGAAGAAGCGTCTTGCCCGAACATCGGCGAATGCTTCGGCAAGGGCACCGCCACGTTCATGATCATGGGCGACAAGTGCACCCGCCGCTGCCCGTTCTGTGATGTGGGCCATGGCCGCCCCGACCCGCTGGACACCAAAGAACCCGAAAACCTGGCGCGCACCATCGCCGCGTTGAAGCTGTCGTACGTCGTCATCACCTCGGTGGACCGCGACGACCTGCGCGACGGTGGCGCCGGCCACTTCGTGGACTGCATCACCCACATCCGCGAACTGTCGCCCACCACCCGCATCGAAGTGCTGGTCCCCGACTTCCGCGGCCGCCTGGACCGCGCGTTGACCATCCTGAATGCCGGCCCCCCGGATGTGATGAACCACAACCTGGAAACCGTGCCGCGTTTGTACAAGCAGGCGCGTCCGGGTTCGGACTACATGCACTCGTTGAAGCTGCTGGCCGAATTCAAGAAGTTGCATCCGGAAGTGCCCACCAAGTCAGGACTGATGCTGGGATTGGGCGAGACGGATGAAGAGATCTTGCAGGTGATGCGCGATATGCGTGAGCACAACGTGGATATGCTGACGATCGGGCAGTATCTGCAGCCGTCGGAGCATCATCTGCCGGTGCTGCGGTACGTGCACCCGGATACGTTCAAGATGTTTGAACGTGAAGCGTACGCGATGGGGTTTTCCCATGCGGCGGTGGGGGCGATGGTGCGGTCTTCGTATCATGCGGATGAACAGGCGCATGCGGCTGGGGTGAATTGATCCGTTATAAATTCAGGGTCTAAACAAGGGCGGGACGCGCTGTGTCTTGCCCTTGTTTCATTTCAGCACTTCATAAAATCATTATGAACGGCCTTGATGTGCGCAATTCGGGTGGCCTGCTACGTTAGAATCCGCACTGCCTTTTCCAGAACCGAGCCAGATAAGAGCGACTGCTAGCTTTTTGTGTCGCCATCGGTTTTGCAAACATTGAGAATTTTCCGCCGGGGACTACTAAGCGTGGATATGCAGATTTCGGTTCCTCAGATCGCCGTTGTCATTCCTAGCTATAAGGTGTGCGCGCATATTTTGGGAGTTATTGGCGGAATCGGCCCCGAGGTGGGGCGTATCTATGTCGTAGACGACTGCTGTCCTGACGCGTCAGGTACTTTTGTTGAAAAGCACTGTGAAGATCCGCGGGTGCGTGTGCTTCGTAACCCCGTGAATCGTGGGGTGGGGGGCGCCGTCTTGACGGGTTACCAAGCTGCTTTGGATGAAGGCGTGGAGATCATTGTCAAAATCGACGGTGACGGCCAGATGGATCCGGCGTTGATACCAGACTTTATTGGCCCCATTCAAGCGGGTGAGGCGGATTATGCCAAAGGCAATCGCTTCTTCGACTTGGAGAAAATTCGCGAAATGCCGAAAATTCGCTCATTTGGCAACGCCATGCTGTCGTTCATGACCAAGCTGTCATCAGGTTACTGGGATTTGTTTGATCCGACTAACGGATATACGGCGATACATAGAGATGTCGTCAAGCACCTGCCGTTCGAAAAGATCAGTAATCGGTATTTTTTCGAAACTGACATGTTGTTCCGCCTAAATACGTTGCGTGCCGTGGTTGTGGATATTCCCATGGATGCAAAGTATGGTGACGAGGTCAGCAATCTGAAAATTTCCAAAATCATTGGTGAATTCGCGCTCAAGCACTTCCGAAATTTTTGGAAGCGGGTTTTTTATAACTATTACCTACGTGATATGTCTTTGGCCTCTTTTGAGCTACCCCTGGGGTTGGTTATGCTGGTTTGGGGGTTGGGATACGGCGTGCTGAATTGGAACGCACACGCAGGCGTGTCAGCTCCCGCCGGAACGGTCATGTTGGCGGCATTGCCGGTGATTCTGGGCGTCCAATTTATTTTGGCATTCATCGGGTACGACATAGCATCCGTTCCCAAGCGGCCATTTCATCGGCGCAATAAGGCTATCGCGAGGAAAGCCAATTCAAAATTGGAGTCAGAATGACTATCCTGGTAGCCATCATCTGTGTCATTGGCATCGCGGTCGGCCAAATTCTTTTCAAACTCAGTGCCCAGTCACTGCATAAGACGGGCAGCTTCTTTGATATTGGAACACTCACCCTGCTATGTTCGGCATTTGCGCTGTATGGGCTGACGACTATTGCGTGGGTTTGGGTGCTGCAAAAGGCAGAGCTTGGGCGTGTTTATCCCTTGATGGCTATGGCATTCGTCTTGGTGCCGATTGGCAGTTATTTATTTCTGGGGGAAAGGTTCAACCCCCAGTATTTTGTTGGCGTCGCGTTGATAGCTGCCGGCATTGTTATTGCAGTGAGGTCCTGATATGCCGCTGGGAGGCAGTGCAGTAATGCTGGAATCTGAAGCCAGTCAAAACGCAAGGACCACCCAGCGTTGGCTTGTGGCCCTATTCGTGCTGATATGCATTGTGTTCGCCAAAGTCATACCCCCGATGCAGTCGCCCGATGAGTTTGACCATGTCAAGCGCGCCTATCTGCTAAGCAAGGGTGTGCTTGTGCTTGAGCCATCGGCCGGCCATGGTTCCGGCGGCCACGTCGACACGGGGCTTCTGTCGTATTTCCGCGCCTATGGCATGTTGCCGTACCAGCCCGCGCGCAAGCTCTCGCAAGAAGAGACGTATACCGCCGATGGCGTCAAATGGAGCGGAAAAACCGAATTCAGTGCTGCACCAGGGACAGGCTATTATTTGCCGCTTATTTATGTGCCCCAGGCAATCGGTTTAAGTATTGGCGAGATGGCTAATCTGACCGTTGCTGACTCGTACGACCTTGCACGCATCCTGAATATTGTGTGCAGCGCGTTGTTGCTCCTTGCGGCATTCCGGCTTTATCCCACCAATCCTTGGGTGCTGGCACTGCTCGTGCTACCGATGAGCCTGTTCCAGTTCGCTTCCGCCACAATTGATGGGCTTTCGCTGAGCCTGACGATTTTTGCGGTTTCGGCATTTTTACGGATCGCTCGGGAGCGTACGCAGACGCCCGCATGGTTGTTGTACGCATTAGCCTTGTCACTGGTCGCGCTGATTTCAAGCCGGGTTCACATGCTGCCGATGGTGGCCTTGTTGCTTGCAGCTGGTTTCTATTCCAGACGGCGGGTGGCATTCATCCTTTTCGCATTATCTCTGGCGGTTATCGGTGCGTGGCTCTACGTGGCGATGAGCACGACGCTCGACAAGCGTGTGGCTGTCGGCGCGGGTGCCGGGGAGGTCATCCGCTTTTATCTGCAACACCCGATTCAGTTTCTCAGGGTTTTGCACGCCACACTGGTCGACCGCGATTTAATAAGATTCTATTGGCATTCGTTCGTGGGTGTCTTGGGGTGGCTCGACACCTCATTTACCATTGAGGCCTATGGACTGTACGGCGTATTAATTATCGGCATCGGCGTGCTTTCCATTTCCGGGAAGAACCTGTGTACCGAGTGGCTAGCCCGGGCGTTGTTGCTAGCATGCGCAGCCAGCGCCGTGCTTTTGACATTCATCGCGCTGTTGGTGACGTGGAACAAGCATCCGGCCCATCAGATCTTGGGTGTACAGGGCCGCTATTTTGCATTGCCGATGGTGCTGATCGCCTATGCTCTGGCTGCGGGGATGGGCACATTTCAAGGTTACGCTCGGAAAGTTGCCACTGCTGGCCTGCTGCTGCTTGCCTATGTTTCCATTACATCAACATTGTCTTTGCTGCTAAATCGCTACTATCAGACGTTTAATCCGATCGAGCCCGTTACTGCGGCGGTCCGAGCAACGCCTCCGCTTGGTCCGGAGAGTCCAATCGCAATAGAGATGAGTCAGCGCCACCTCAGTGACCCACGCGAGCTGGTCGGTTTGGGAATTAATTTTGGGACCTATGCGCGATCGAACCAGGGCACTGGTGAATTGCAATTGCAGTCAGTGACCGGTCAAGTGATACGGCAATCCTTTGACCTCGGTACGTTGCAAGACAATCAATATGCCGAGATCTACTTTCAGCCAGGGCTTTACACCAAGGGGACGGTTATTTCGTTGGCAGGTGGCGGCGTCAGCGTCTGGGAGGCACAAATGTCCAACGGATATTTGAATAGCTGCCTGGTGTATATCTATGCTGACGGGAAAAAGAAACTCACGGAAGGCTGCCCGATTCCTGACTAGGGTTTTATATTGGTGCTGGAAATGCGTGACCGTTAAGCGTGCCCCGCCCGTAGGGCGGGCGGGGTTACTGCAGCAGTCAGGCGGACTCGTAAACGGACAAATCTTCCTGCGAGTCCACTTCGCCCCACGTGCCGGTGTATGGCACGGCGTGAATCGTTATACCGCCCATTTGAATCAAACGCTGCAATGCACCGGTCATGTGCATCCGATTGCGCGCGTCAGCTGGCAGCGCGCCACGCATTGCGTCCAAGGCGCTCCAGCTGTCGGGCGTAAAGCGCAATAACCCCATGTACTGCCCCTGTACCTCTTCCGTCGTACGGGGCTTTTCGCCGATCTCCAGCAGTGTGCCATCCGGAGCCAGCCGGAAGGTCTCCGCGTCGGATAGCGGGTCACTGAAGCGGGCGCCCCACAGAGAGAGCCAATTGGGATCGTAGGTGAGCGCCAACGCGCTGCCGTTATTGATCAGCGATCGGACCGCCTGGGCGTCGTAGAAAATATCTGAATAGCTAACAATGCACGGGCCGTCCAGCAACCACGGCTGGGCGCAGGCCAGGGACGAAACCATGTTCGTGTGGCTCCAATCGGGGTTGTAGAATTCGTGCAAACCGCGATCGGTCAAGGCCTCCCGTCGGTATCCGGTCACAATACCTATTTCATCTACGCCCCCCTCTCGCAATGCAGCCAGCTGTCGGTCCAGCAACGCGATGCCCTTCAGTTTGGTCAGGCATTTTGGCTGGTCCGCCGTCATGTCGCCCATGCGGCTGCCGCGTCCCGCCGCCAGGATGATGGCTCTCATTCAAATATCCTTTGCAGACGTTGTACGTCCAGCTCGTCTATCGAAGGCTCGCGTTCGGGGTGCCACATCCAGCCTTCCCAACGCATGGTGTCATGTGCAACGGCCTCCAGCACGCCATCGGGGGTATGTGCCAGGGGGCGGAAGCCTGGGGGGCAACGGTCTGGCGCCCACGCATGAAAGCTGTTCACTTCACCGCTGCGTTCCCCTGACACGACGTGCCGCGTGCACACATGGCCTTGCACTGGAACCAGCTCGGCACCCGCTTGTAGGCACATCAGTTGCATGCCTCGGCAGATACCCAGCACGGGTGCATGCTGCCGTTCAGCCCAGTCCAACAGTGCAAGCTCAGTATCGTCACGCACTGGCGAGTGTCCGATGTCGTCCCCACCGCTCAGGATCAGGCCATTCAATTCCCATTGCGTGCAGAACGTGGTCACGGCTTGAGCACCGAGATTCGGAATGGGTAGCCAGCGCGCGTCTGGAAGCGCTTGTGCCATGAAGCCGGCCCACTGCTGGGACAAGGCGTCTCGCGGCTCGATATAGCCTGCGGCTTGCACAATTCGCATGGAGATGCCGATTCTTCGGTCATTTTTCATGAAGCGCTCGCAGTATTTTCTCGGCACAGTTGAGTTCTGCCGTGCCTGCGGCGACCAAGCGCGAGTAGAGCTGATCCCCACAGCCGATAGCTGCAGGCAAGCCGAACTCCGCGCAACGGATCGCCATGTGTGAGTTGGCGCCGCCAAAACGTGTGATCAATGCGGCGGGGCGCTGCGTGAAAATCCAGTCAAAACCGGGGTCGGCATTTTCGATACAGATTATTCTTCCATCGATATCGGCATGTGCCGACATCTTGGCCGTCACCTCGACAATAGTGCCTGACGCGGCACCGGTTCCGACGAAGTTGGGAACGCTACGGTTCAGCGTGGCCACATAGATATCCTGCACGCCAGAGATAATGTGGGCTAGTTTGAACGCGTGTGACGATTCCGCGTGAAGGCGGGCATTCGCAGCCAAAAGCTGATAGTGCCGATCAAGGTAGTCCATAGGCGGCTGCGTGAGGCAGTCCTGGATGGCGTTCCAGTCCAGGTAGGCGAGGTCATCGCGCGACAGACCGACTTGCTCACCCCACGAGATCAGGAGTGATAGCGCGTCGGAAAGTACCTTCGTGAACGTGAATTTGACCGATTCACGAGCAGCGATTGCAGTGCGCGCATAATCCAACAACTGATCTGCATTCAACACATCCAATCCACTTTCCTGCAACAGCGCATTCAGGGCTTCGCGCTCTTGCTCGTCAAGGTGGAATTCGCGCACGCACACTTCTGGCAGCGTAGGGGTTTCGTTCTGGAACAAGTCGTCGCGCTCGTCATAGCGTAGCGATGTGATCTCGTAAGTGCCTGGCCGCAAGTGACCAAATCGGCTCAGGAAGTCGGCGCGCGACAATTCGCCGAGGCAGACTTGGGCGTACTCGCCAACGATATTGGCGGTGACTGTGTGGATGCTGCGTTTGAACGCTTCAAGGCGTGTGGCCGTCAACGCACCGCGCCGGACGGCCGAACGCATCAGGCTTTCAGCGATGAACGCGTGGCGTGCTGCAATGGCGAACGGCAACACACCCTGCTGACGGCATGTATTCAACAGCCGGCCAGCACTTGCGAGCGCGGTGCGTGCGGATGCCCCGCGCAGCGCCGGTGCTTCGCTCCGCGCGAGACCCCTCGCGGTTTCCAGCGCCTGGATTAACGTGGACGCAGGCCCCGGAACAATGGCCTGCCGTGTAAGAGCCTGCAAGGCCGTGCGAAACTGCTGCAGCTCAATTGCGTCCAGCACCGACGGGTAGCGGTCGGTGAAATCCTGATCGAAACAAAAGTCCAGACAGGTCGGCACGACATCAAACTCGACCTTGTCATGAAACTCCGGATTGTTCTTCAAACGGGTTAACCAAGCGTTCACCAACTTGATGCCGATGTCATCGCTGACAGCGGCAGGCAGAAATGAGTTGAAGCTCAGTCGCACGTCGATATACGGATGGCCATTGATCTGCACCATCAATTCCGCGTCATGCAGTTGGCGGTAGCCCATCGCTGCGCGCGCCTTATGCCAGGTCGAACGCGTAATCATCTCGCGGTACAGCGACGCAGATAACGGCTTGGGCGTTGTGCCGATAAGCTCGGCGGGGTTCCAGTCCGGCATTATCGCAAGCACGGTCGTATCACCTACGATGCCCGCCCGGGGCAACGAGCAATCGCGGACGAATTCCTCAACGAAAGCCAACTGCCGCTCCACGCGGCGCTCAGTCACCGGGTGCCATTGGCCGGCCATTGACATGCGTCTGACCTGGAATAGATAAAGCTGTCCGTCGCGGCTCAATCCAAACTCAATATCCAGCGCGGCGTATTGGCAGAGAGTTTCCAGCTCGCGCGCTAGTTCAAGAAAGCGTGAGACGCGGGATGAGCGCAGATACTCTGGCGCGGTATGGCGGTAGACGAAAAGCCCCTTGTTGATGGCGCTACCGCCAGTAACCGTATCCGTGCGACCGCTTTCATCATCGAAATCGATGCAGTAGTAGGGGGTGCCGTGGACCATGTCGTAGGTCATGATGACGCCGTTGACCGCGACATCACCGATCATCGGCTGCACCAGGACCTGATCGCGCGAATCGCCCGTCATGGATTGCGCTACCCGGTCAATAGCGTCTGCCACCGCATCCGGCGACGAGCCGTCCACGTCTAGCAAGCTCAGGAACGCTCCTGCCATCGAATGACGAGCGCCATCTTCGATCAATGCGCTGCTGCGCACGGCCAACGGGACGCCATCGAATTTTGATAGCACGCGCGCGACGACGGCATCCCGCTTGGTGTGCCATTCTTTCAACGAAAAGAACAGAAAGTCAGGAACGCGAGCATGCTGCAGCATTGCTTGCAGCCGCTGTAGCGTTTCCGCTTTCGTGCCGAACGCGAACAGGGTGGGCGGACTGGCGTGGGACGTTGGGCGTTCAACCATCGTTGGAGTGCTGCGAAGCGAGGGAGAGTAGGGCCAGGTGCTTAAGCACAGGATGAATGACGTAGTAGGGGCTTGTGTCGGGCGTTGCTTGCTGGCGTTCGCCAGAAAGCTCACCCGATGTGGCGTAATCGTTAAGCACCCGCGCAAGCAGGTCCGCGCGTATCGCGGCGTCGTAGACGCTGTCGACGTCAATGTTCGCAGGGGGCTTGGGGTACTCCCGACGAGCCACTACGGGCCCAGTGTCGATATGCTTGTCTAAGAGCAGGGCGGAAACGGCCGGGGGGTCGCCATTGAGCAGTGCGTAATACAACGTGGTGCTGCCCCGATAAGCAGGTAGCCACCCTGAGTGCATATGCAGGAATACTGGTCCCAACGCCAACACATGATCCGCGACAATCTGTCCGCCGTAGCCGGAGTAGATGACGACGTCCGCCTGTGCGGCGGAGGTCGCTTCCGCGACCTCCATGCTATTGATGTCGCGCGTGCCGATTTCCACGGTGGGGATGCTGGCGCGTGCGCAAGTGGCGATGATGGACTCATCCAGATTCGGCAACATCAAGCCGGGCACGTCTGGTTGGGGCTTGGCTTGTTTGGGTGACGTATTCTCCGGAGGCGCCAGCAGGATCACCTTGGCAGGCAGCAGATCCTGGGCCACCAAGGTCTGGATATAGGCCTGGGATCTGGCAGTGTGCGCGGCCAGCATTACGACCTTGTGGAGAATCATGCTGCCCTCCCGTCTAGTCGAAGGCGCAGTGTCTCCACGTGCGCCCGCTCTGCACGCACTAGCGCTTGCAGGTTCCCTATCTGCTTGCTATTCAGCGCAGGCAGGTAGGCGGTCAGCGTATCCAGGCACTTCAACAATCCGTTCAGATACTGCAGCCCACGGGTCAGGGCGTAGGCCTGATCGAGGGCTTGCGCAAAAAGCAGGTACAGGTCCAGATCGTGGTAATCCTGCGGGTTCACTGGCCGCCAATTTGCGTTGTACTCACTGTGGATGCGCTTGGTGACTTCGAATCGTTGCAAAACATGGTTCAACGTCGCAAGCGCTTGACCGCGAGCCTCCCCGTCGGTGAGCCGGGTTTGCACATTCCGCAACAGCAGTGCCGTCGCACCGTGTGGTTGTGGCTTGCAGTTGGGGGCCGTAGCATCCGAGGATGATCGCAGGGAGATGTCGCGATGTTGACGCCAGGCCACCAGGAAATCGGTGCCGTGATAAGCCGTGTACGAGTACGTATTGCGCGAGTCCAGCAGCTCGCCGGTAGCGTATTCGTAGCGCAGGGCGTTTGGAGATGTCATAGTGCGCCTGCCTGTTCCAAGGTACGGCGCGCCAGCTCGACGATGTTTGGACAATCGCCCGATGAGCAGATGGTCAGATCGGCGGTGGCAGGGCGAGGAAAGGGAATGTCGACACCAACAACGTTGCGCTGTGTCCCAACGTTTGCTGCGCGGTACAGCCCCTTGGTGTCGCGTAACGTCAACGCCTCTATGTCGGCGTCCATGAATATTTCGAAGTACCGACTGAAACGGTGGCGATTGGCCGCGCGCATGTCGGGGAACAGGGACAGGATGCAGCACACGACGTTGATGCCTTGCCGGTCCAGCATCTCGCATAGCGCGGCTATACGTTCGGCGTTGATTCGCCGGCCGGCTACGGTGTAGGCGTCATCATTGCGGTCATGGGCGAAGACTTCGCGTACTTCATCGCCGTCGAGCAGCACCGTGTTTGCCTTGGCGGCTCTCCATTGCCGCGCCATTTCGCGGCCCAGCGTCGTCTTTCCCGACCCAGATAACCCCACTAGCCAAATCACCATGTCAGATACCTGTTCGGCAGGAGCTTGTCCAAATTGAGAAGCGTCTGCGCCGCGACATGCGACGAAAAACCGTAGTGAGGCGCAAAGTACAAGCTGCGTAGCGTGCGCCGAGCATGCTGTTGCGTGCTCCAGACGCTATCGTCTGCCAGTAGCGTGGCCAGGCTGTTATCTTCCGCGTTGACGTTGATCAGTTGCTTGCGGATCGTGACGTCCGGGGAGTCATCTCCTGTCAGAGCGTCGTCGGCGGCGTCCGGCACGTTCAGCAGCACCATGCGTTTGTCGGCATAAATGCCCGCCATCGGCGGGCCGCCGTAGTCGAACAACATATAGTCCGCCAGTTGGTACAGCGGCAGATTATCTTCAGAGTCGGAGATGATCCGGGTAAAGCTCAGCTGGTTCAGCGCGGCAATTCGTTCGGGCTCTGCGATAGGAGTCAGCGGATGCACCTTCACGATGACGTTATAGCGATTCGTGAGCGCGCTGATCTCGGCATCGAAGTGCCCCAGAGACGTGAGAGCGCCTTGCGTGGGCAGCCAGACGACAGTCTGTTTGGCGGGGTCGCAGCCCTGCGACCGGGCTAAAGCCTCATGGTCGACATTGTCATTGAAATAACGGTCGAATCGCGGATAACCCATCTGCACGATGGCTGCGTTGCTCGCATGCGAAAAGTTGATCGCGTGGTAGGGGCCAAAACACAAAATGACTTCGTACAGCTGATTCCAGCTAGATAGATTCCACCGGGATTTTCCGGCAGCGTACATAAAGCGGATGTTGTTTTCGGCAAGGCGTTTGATCAACGGTTCGCCGTCATCCGACACAGGATGGTTGGAGACCAGATAGCGGTAGGCCTTGCCCTCATCAAGCAAGACCTGCGTGGTCTTGACGCCGCAATTCCAACGCGCCAGATCGGCGTCGTCTGGCAGGCCCTCATTGCCATGCAGTAGCACATCGAAGCTGCCTTCGGGCATCAGGTCCCAGATGCAGGCATAGTGATTGAGCAGCTCTTTCGAATGCACCAGGAAGGCAACGCGTTCAATAATGTTGGCGTCGGTGTGACGCGCTTCGGGCGCCCGGGGAGGCCGAGCGTGAAACAGGTTTGCATGCCGCCCGAATAACGCGCCAGTGGCTGTACCAATGCGATTGGCAAGCACGTCCAGCGCGGTGTCTTGTTGCTGGGGCAATCGTGAGACGTCTGCTTGCACCGCCGCGATCTGATCTTGGGCTAGCGCTGCGCGTTCATCAACCGCACGCAGCTGGTCCGCTAACGAGTTCAGTCGATCCGCCATGGAGCTTAGCTGATCCGGGACTTGGTTGAGCCGAGCGGCGACCGTGTTCAATTGGTCCGTGAGCTGGTTCACTTGCGCATCCAGCCGATCCAGTTTGTTCGTCGTTTGTCCGAGACCCAGGAGTTTGTCTCGAAGCATGCGTAGGGATTGCAATGCATTCATAAGGCGTCGGCGGTAAAGGATGCTTCGGCTGCGGCTGCAGCCCGCGCCGGTGCGGAAATGCACGCCAGCACTTGTCATGCCAGTCTATTTTTTGCGGAGTATAGCGTGGCCACCCGCGAAGATGCCAGCGGATAGCGTCACGAAACGTGTCGTTGACGGGCGTTTTCATAGTGGTGTAAGAAATCGCCGTGAACAGCGTGAGCACGCTGCAGAAAGGTGAAGCGAGGGCCAAGCTAGGATTGGATGGGGTGCGACGACCCAGACGCGTCAATGCTGTTCTTGTCCGGCTGTATAGATAAAGCGGAATAGGTCGACGCCGCCGTGCAGGGATGGGGTTTCAGTGGGATCGTCCAACAAGGAAATTGCGCGATCTATACCTGCCAGGCGGACTTCTTCACGCGGATGGGCCAGCAGTAGCGTGCTTTGCTCGAAGGGCGACAGCGGCTGCTTGGGGTTCACGACGGGCAGCAGCAGGCCGGGAAACTGCGGACGGATGACCTCGGGCTGCGCAAGGCGCAACGCGCGTTTAAGGACGACCGGAATTTCAGCGCGACTGGCGAAATCACGTTGGTTCGTTGAGAGATTGCCGACGTGCCGACGGTACTTCACGACCCGATGGTCGAACAAGCCAATGCGGTAGCCCAGGCCGCTTGCGCGCAGCCAGTAATCATAGTCTTGCAGCTGAATCAGCCCTTCATGGAACGGACCCACTGCCTCTGCGACAGCGCGGTGCATGGTAGCCGATGGGGCGCAGAAATAGTTGTCGTCGAAATACAGGCTAACGAAGACAGGCTTATGCCGGCGTGGCTGGAAAAACACCGGATATCCCGCGTCATCAAGGGTCTTGCCTTCCTGGTCTATCAGCGTCGGTTGGGAAAAAACGATATCCCATTCACCCGACGTAAGTATTTCAACCTGGTGCGCCAGGCGGTCGGGGGTGGAAATATCGTCTCCGCCCATCAGAGCGATGAACTCTCCCTTTGCGACAGCGAGCGCGGCGTTCGACGCTGCGCTGGGCCCTTTGTTGGCCTGACGGATCAGCGTGATGCGGTCGCCGAACTGACCTGCTATCAGATCGGCGGTGCCGTCCGTCGAGCCATCGTCCACGACGATGGTCTGGATGTGCGGATAGCGCTGCGACAACACGCTATCAATGGCCTGCACCGCCAGCTCTCCCTGATTGAACACAGGGATGATCACCGAGACGAGAGGGGCGTTCATGGAATACCCGTTCAGCCCATGAATTTCTTGATGTACTCGATGACTTCATCCACAGCGGCGAAGGGCATTTGCGGCCAGATCGGCAGCGACAGCGTCTGGGCAGCCGCTTGATTGGCCAATGGCAAGCTGTCGGCCGGAATCTTCAAGTCGGCGTAAGCCCCCTGCCGGTGCGGAGCGATTGGGTAGTGGATAAGGCAGGTGACGCCTTGCTGATTCAGATAGGCCGCCAACTCGTCGCGCTTGCTGGTGCGGACTACATACAGGTGATAGACCGAGGTTGCGCCGTCGACCGATTTGGGCGTGTGCAGATCGGCAATCCCTTGCAGGCCGGCGGTGTAGCGGTCTGCAATGGCGCGGCGACGTTCGTTGCCGTGATCCAGCACGGGCAGTTTCAAGCGCAGGATTGCCGCTTGCAATTCATCCAGGCGGGAATTCACGCCTGCGACTTCGTGCACGTACTTCTTCGTCGAGCCGTAATTGCGCAAGCGACGCATCTCGTCTGCCAGCGTATCGTCATTGGTGACAATCGCACCGCCGTCGCCCAACGCGCCGAGGTTCTTGCTGGGGTAGAAACTGAAACCTGCTGCATGCCCGAGTGCGCCCGCGCGGTTGCCCTTGTAATAGGCGCCATGCGCTTGTGCTGCATCTTCCAGGACGAAGAGGTCGAACTCTTTGGCCACGGCATTGATGCCATCCATGTCGGCAGGAGATCCATACAAGTGCACCGGCATGATAGCTTTGGTACGAGGCGTCACGTGGCGGCGCAGCAGCGAGGCATCGATGCCGTACGTGTTGATGTCGATCTCAACCGGCACCGGCGTGGCACCCGTCATGGACACGGCGAGCCAGCTGGCGATGAACGTCTGCGACGGCACCAGCACTTCGTCGCCAGCGCCGATACCGCGCGCGCGCAGCGCCAGCGCCAGTGCATCCAGCCCGTTGCCGACGCCGATGCAGTGCTTCACGCCGCAATAGGCGGCGAACTCGTCTTCGAAGGCCTTGAGTTCGGCGCCCATGATGATGCTGCCGCTTTCCAGCACGCGCTTGAAGGCGTCATGCAGGCCATTGCCCAGCTCTGCGTGGCCGGCATTGATATCGAAAAAAGAGATCATGATGGGTTTTTCTCAGCGACAACTTTCAGGAAGTCCGCATAGTTGCGGATGTAGTCGGATTCTTCGTAATGCATCGAGGCCAGCACCAGGCACACCGCGCCCGAAGAAAAGTTATTCAATTCGCGCCAGACCAGCGATTTCATCAGTACGCCCTGGAAAGGGCGATTGCACGTAATGGTGCGTTTCTCGTAGCCGTTATCCAGCAGCAGGTCGAAACTGCCCGAGATGCCGATGATCAGCTGCTGCAGATTGTAGTGCGCGTGCCCGGCTCGCATTTCGCCGCTTGGCACGTCGTACAGATAATAGACGCGCTGAATATCGAACGGAACGTGTTTGTTCGCCTCGACGAACGTGAGGTTGCCCCGAGGATCCGAAATTTTCGTAAGATCGATGAGCTGGATTGCATCATCAAGCGACTGCGAGGGTTTAGAAATCATATCGTGTCTCTTGTGTCTATAGCATCAGTTTTGTATTGCTACGATTAGGCCTAGATCAGATCGAGAACGTTCTGAACGTTAATCGAATAATCGTCATGCACGCTGTACTTGTCGTTGCGGACAAAAGCACGGGGGCCGACAACGCATGTCACATGGGCTTGTGAAACCCTGCCCAGCAGCTCCCATAAATAGAGCTGGTGACTGGGGTGGTCAGACGCCAGCACAATGACCTGAGTGCCGGGTTCGGCCCATACTACGTTGGTCAATTGTGCGCCTGTCGGGGCGATGATGACTTCGGCGTCACGGAAAATCGTAATCTGCGTCTTGATGTCCAGGCCGTCGGTGCGAATGATCTCGAACCCGCGCGCTGCAAGGGCCCCTTCCAATTCCTGCTGATTCGTCAATTGGCGCAGACCACCACTACGTCCCGCATAGATCTTGCGCTTCCGCGCCGCGCCGCGCGACGGGACGGCCGCTTTGCAACGTGCGACGGCGGTGCGGATTCGGGGCACATCCAGGCACGACAAGCGGCCAGCATCGCCCGCCTCGTAAGAGTCCACGACGGATGTCACATCCGACGGAATATATAACGCCCCAACACGATACATGGTGTCGGATTCGACGGGAAGAATTGGCCGGGCAGACGGGTTGGCCATGGCAAGCAGCATCGACATATTGTCGTGCAGGTCGCGTTCCACAATATAAGGCACATCCGCGGGCAGCCCTGCTTCTTCCGCCAGAATCATTCTGGGCAGTGTCTCGGCCACAAAGTGAAAATAATTGTTGGAGTACTCGTGCATGAGGTCGATTCCGGCGTCCACCCAATTGGCGGGCTTCAGCTGAAAATTCAACATCAGATTACCGGTAGACGTCACGTTGGCGCGGTGATACTTGATTGCCGCGTCCTTTACATTGCGGAACGCCGCGGTCTCATCGTGGCGGATTTTCTCTCCTGCCACAATGTATCGGGTGCCGCCCAGAGCCAGGGCGTCATGCAGCAATGCGACATAGGGCAGTCCGGGGTAAGACCCGAGCGTGTCAGAGAGGCCTTCGGCACTGCGTGCAGTAGCCAGATAGATTAGTTTGGCGCCGTCAGGTTTGCCGATCAGGTCCTGGACGCTGCCGACAGGCAGTTCCAACGTGGCGCGAATGCTCTCCGCCGACACGATGGGTGCAGCCAACTGCCTGGCGAGCGCCGCGCCCGTTTGAAAGTCAAAGGCGCCACGTACTGCCGCGCGATTCTCGCGCGCGCCTGTCATCAAGTAGTGCGTGAAGGGTGTCCCCGACCATTGCGCCACGTCCGGGTTGCGCATGACGTACCACCGGGGGTCGAACGACGGCCCCGGCTGATAGCCTGCGCGTTCGCCCACCAAGACGAAATGGCTCAATGCATCTCGGGCAAAGCTCTCAACTTCGGGATACCTGGCCTGATACCACGTCGTATCAAAGTAAGGGTTCGGATTGCAGCCTGTGCGGGCGCCAGAGTGCAGGAAGTGCGCGAGCGCACCGCCCTTTGTCAAGCTCGCAAACGGGTACTTGCGTGCATACCACGGCGCATCGAAATACGCGCTGGGGCTGCGGCCTTCTTTTGCACCCGAATCGATATAGTGCAAAAGCGGGTTGAGCCCGGCGCTTGCAACATCGGGGTACTGCCGCAGATACCAACCGGTGTCAAAGAGCGGGTGGGGATTCAGATTCAGTTCTACGCCCTTGGCCAAATAATGCGCGAGCGGATCCTTTACCGAATCAAGACCGGGTGCCTGAGTGCGGTACCAATCGGCATCGAAAAAGTCGGCAATGGCTGGGCCCTTAGCCTTCGCCGTCAGCTTGTTCACAAAGCCGCGGGCAATGCTCTTGAGTTTTCGCGTTAATGGCATGATCATCTAGACGATGCGTGAGCGCCGAGGCGCGTAGGTCCTTGTTGAACGGATCAATAGCCGAAGTAGGCCTGGGTGACTTCCTGCGGCGCTCCGTCCATCTTGATCCGGCCATGCTCAAGCCATAGAACACGATTACAAGTGTGGCAAATCAGGTCCTTGGAATGGCTGGCGATGACCAGGATGCTGGTAGAGGCAACCAGTTCATTCAGGCGTTGCTCGGCCCGGGCCTTGAACCCTTCGTCACCAACAGACAGCCATTCATCCATCAACAGGATTTCCGGGCGGATGACGGTCGATACCGAAAATGCCAGGCGCAAGTGCATGCCGGCGGAATAGGTGCGGATGGGCATGTCGATGAAGTCGCCGAGTTCCGAGAACTCGACGATTTCTTCTACCTTGTCCTTGATGGATGCGCGATCGAGCCCAAGCAACGCGCCACGCAAGAAAATGTTCTCGCGGCCGGTGGATTCAGCATCGATACCGAAACCGATGTCAATCAGCGAACCGATTTCCCCGTCGATCTTCGCCGTACCACTGGACGGCGCATACACGCCGCTTAGCACGCGCAGCAACGTGCTCTTGCCCGCGCCGTTGTGGCCTAACAGGCCGACGCGATCACCGTGGTTCAGATTGAAACTCAGGTTTTCCAACGCCCTGATGACCACGCGACCCGATTGGTCTGCACTGATCTGGCCTCCGGTCGCGACCTGGAAGAGGCGCTTCTTCAGTGATCGCGCGCTGGCGTTGTAGATAGGAAAGTCGACACATACCTGGTCGAAATGGATAGTTGCCATGGTAGCCAGAATCTGTAAAAAAGAGCTTAAAGCCAGTAGGCGATGCGGCGGCGATAACGGCCATAGAGCATTAGCGTGACCAGCCAGCCGACCACCGCCAGGACCAGGGACGCCAGCCAGTTTTGAGCATCAGGTGCGTGACCCAGCAGAGGATCTCGCACGATTTCCAGCAGGTGATAGAACGGATTCATTGTCAGCATGTAGGTGCCAGCGCGTTGGGGCAGCAGGCTGGGCAGCCACATGATGGGTGTCAGGTAGAAAATCACCTGCATCAGGCTGGAGATAATCTGCGGAATATCACGATAGCGGGCGCAGAGCACACCCAGCAGCAGGGATATCCACGTCAGATTCAAAAGCAACAACAGAAATCCCGGAATGGCGAGGAAGGCGTCCCATGTCAGGGGCTTTCCGACCGCAATCAACACCAGCGGGAATATCACGATGTTGTGTGCCAGGATGATCATGTTGCGCCACAACTGACGAAACACGTGCACGGTGAGGGGGATGGGCAACTGCTTGATCACCGCGTCAGCAGCGATGAAGCTCGTGCAACCCTCAGTGATGACCGTTGAGATGAATCCCCACAAGATAAGGCCGATGGCCAGGAAGGGCAGGAACTCGTCGGTGGGTGACTTGAAGATCTGACCGAAGACGATGCCGATGGTGCCGATCATGACCCCCATGCTGATTGTCAGCCAGAAGGGGCCAAGCGATGAACGCCGATAGCGTTGGCGTACATCCTGCCAACCTAGCGTGCCGACAAGCGAGTAACGCTTCAGTGCCGTGGCGATGTCTGCGAGGGCGTTGACTATAAACATTTTGGGGTTAAAGACTTAGTAGGCGCGTTAGCGGGTCAATAGGGGAACAGCGTGAGCAACGAGTGCGGGCAGCGCGGCAGGATCGTCATGGGCGTTCAGACAGCAAGGGCCGATGCACCCGTTTCAGGCCCGGTGACAGGTCCGCAGGTGTGTTCACGGGAATTAATGTGTCGGGCAATGGATACTGTTCCCGCAGTGCGACCTTCGCCCATTGGTAGCCACTGGCTTCCACGGCGTACAGGAAGGCTCGCTCAACGGCATGAGCCAGGGTGCCATCGATTTGTCCAGCTTCGCCATCGAAGTCCTCGAAGCGGAGGTTCAGATTGCGAAGGGACCGCAGCGCATCGGTCCGGCACCAAAACATCGAACCCGTCGGAAACTCCAGGTAGATTCCCTCGTGGATCTCTACCCCCATCTTGCGCAGCAGAGCACGGCAGGACGCGAAGTTTGCGCCCCAGCCGAGGATCGGGCGTAGATAGAACAGATGCTGCGGGAAGACCATGCCGACACGGTCGTGCTTGAGCAGTTCAAAGATGGATGCCACGATTTGCGGCGAACCTAGCAAGTGCTCGTACAGATAGTGCCGCCAGTCGGCTAACGGCGTGCCGCCGTGCGGGGACTTCTTGGTGTGCAGGCTGAGGGCCAGATCGTAACGATCGTAGACGTCAGCAAACCCGTACAGTTTTGGCGCGATATCGCGGCCGCGATTTTCAAAAACCCGGACCTCGACTGAACCCTTGCAGTAGCCGGCAAAAGCCGCCGTGATTTCCTGGCGCTTTTGTTCTGAGGTGGTTGAAATGTATAGATCCAACTGGCCGGGAACATTCGCCAGGTAGCCGCGCATTTCGCTGCATAGTTCGGGGTAGAACGCGTGGATGATGGCGCAGGCGCGGCGCTCATCGCGCTCAATTGGCTGCGCAAACGGGATTTCGAATGCAAAGTCGTCGTTGTCGTCAGGGCGGTTGCCACGACTCGCTGCCGCCGCTGCCGCTGCGATTGCCGCAGCATCAGGCGCCGACAAGGCTTGCTTGATTCCCCGCAGGCCGCCGCTTTTGAACAGGCGTATCGCTCTGGCTGCGGCCGGCAGGACGCCGCCTTCGGAAGCGGCAAGGCGGCGGGCGCGTTGCAACGCGGATAGGTACTTGCTGAACGCCATGGTCAGTTGGGGGTTCCGTCTTGATATTGGGCGATTGCCCATGCCCAGGTCCGTTGCATGCCTTCGTCAAACGTCGTCTGTGGCGTCCAGCCCAGTTCTTGGCTGGCAAGACTGATGTCCAGGATACTGCGCGGAATATCGACCGAGCGGCTGGGCGAGAATTGGATTTCTGGCGTGGTGCCGGAGACGCGCTTGATGACATCAAGGATGTCGAGCAGGCTGCGGCCCTGTCCGCCGCCGATATTGAACACGCGCGAGGGCCCCTGGTGTTGCGCGGCCGCCAGCATGGCGTCAACGACGTCAGTGACATAGACGTAGTCGCGCACCGAGCTGCCGTCGCCCCAGATATGAATGGGTTCGCGAGATGCGCATTGGTGCATGAAGGCGGCGATGACGCCTTGGCTCTTCAGCGCAGTCTGGTAGGGGCCGAACGGATTGGCGACGCGCAACACGCGATACTGCAGTCCGTGCAGGTATTCGTACAGGCCCAGGTACTTTTCGATCGCCAGCTTGGAAATGCCATAGGCGGTGATCGGGTCGGTCGGCGCCGATTCGGGCGTTGGGACCTGCTTCGGCAAACCGTAAATTGTGCCGCCAGACGAGATGAAGATAACCCGTTTCACGCCAGCTTCACGGCAGGCCTCCAAGAGGCGCAGCGTGGGCGCGACGTTGGATTGCAGATCCGCAAGCTTGTCGATGTTGGCGCTGGCCGGCGTTGTTGCGTTGACCAAGTGAAAGACCGTATCGCATCCTGAAATTGCCGTGGCAACGCTGGTGGGCTCCGTAAAGTCTCCGGGAATCCACTCGACACCGATCAAGGCGGAGGGAAACGATTGCCGCCGGCCAAAGGCGCGTACCGATGCCACCTGAGGTTGCAGCTCCCGGCACAGATTTGTGCCCAGGAATCCGCCCGCACCCAGTACGGCGCAGCGCATCTGCGAGAGTTGTGGCAACGGTTCGGTCAACTGTCGATCCTTGTTGAGGGCTGGGCGGGAGCGGTGCCGGCCAAACCGGACAGAATAGCACCGAGCCGGCGACCCTCTTCAGCCCAGTCGGTCGCGGCACTGGTCTTGAAGCCCCCGGCGCGCTGGCGTTCGGCCAGTTCGGGATTCTGGAGTAGGTCGCAGATCGCGCCGGAAAGCGCGGGTACGGTGGGGCGCTCAAGCCGTGAGTTGTCGTCAGTAAGCAGCCATTCGGTATACGGCGCGCGATTACTGACCACAGGAACGCCGCAGGCCATCAGTTCCAGCGGAAGCAATGATAGATTCGAGAACGACAACACCAGCGCGACATCGCATTGGCAATAGAGCTCGGGCAGGTCAGCGATATCAACGATGCCCGGGTTTTCATAGGCGAACGGAATTTTGAATTCACTGAGGTCGGCGCCTGCCAACACGACGTGCGTGCTGGGAAGTTGCCGTACAACCTCGGCCAACACCAGGATCCCCAGCTCAAACGACCGACGAGGCGTGTTGGGCCGTGCATAAAAAAACACGCGCTTCTGCTCGGGGGCGCTTCGCGGGAGTGGCTTGTACAGCTCGCGGTCGTACGAAAATCCGATTGCGTGCGTGGGCATGCCGTAATCGCGATGCAGAACATCGGCCAGCCACGAGCCGGCGGTGATGCCGGTAAAGCCGAATCGATAGGTTTCCTCGGCGAAGGTGCTGGCGGAGCCCGACGGGAAGAACCAGGGCTCGAAGTCCTGAACGAAGTAGCACTTGTGCCGCGTGGACTGGAAGTTCCTGACGTCGTAGGCGGTGTGCCATGCGGTCGCCAGCGTGATATGCGCAGGGGGAGCCTGATCCGTACCTATGTAGACGCGCGCCGCCAGCGGAAAGAACCAGGACGCGATCTCTCGCTTGACCACGGTGGGATCCTGCCCGGGCGCATCCGTAATAATGATCCGGCATTCAAAGCCGAGCTGTTCCAGGTAGCGCACGAAGCGGAAAATGTTCAGATGGCCGCCTGAGCCCCGACCCACGGCCGGTATGAACCAGTTGACGGTGTTTGGCGCGGCATCCCCGGCCACAAATGGCTTGCCGACGGGCATTTCCAGCACAAACGAAAATTGGCGGACGATGTCCGATGGCCCCAGTGCTTGGCGGCGCATCGCCTTGACGGCGTGGCGGCACATCGGGATCAGGCCATGTTGCGTGCGATAACGGTTGGCGGCCTTCAGCAACCGGGGAATTCTTGCAAGGTTCACGACGGCTTTCCCCCCGAATTGGACATGGGAAGCCCAAGCAGCAGGCGACGGTCGCGAGATAGCCAATGCCGCAACTTCTGAGGCAGCTTGTCTGCGCGAGATCCCAGGTAATGGCCGAGTGCGCGCGCAAGATTATCCAGCGGCGTTTTCAGGACCAGCGACAGATGGGTGCGATGCATGCCGATGCGTCGCGCGTAGCGCAGGTCGTTCATGGTGTGTGCCATCCAGCTCTTGAGCATATGTGTGATGCTCCGCGATAGCACATAGCCGAACAGGCGATACAGCGCATAGGATTCATCAAAACTGCGTTGCAGCTTTTCAATCAGCGCATAGTCGTGAGAATGATAGACAGCACCGTCGGCGCAATAGGCCTTTTTCCACCCGGCTTCGACGATGTGCTTGGCCCAGATCTGGTCTTCGGCGAAGTCGACGTCGGGGTAAGGATGAACTTGCCAGACGGAACGGCGCAGCAGAGCGTTGTTGTCGGAAAAGAAATGCAGCCGTTGCCGATACGATTCATCCTGGTCGTAGCGGGCACGGTCGGTCAGTTCCACCACCGGTTCCGGGGCGAAGTTTGCGAAGTGCGCTTCCAGGTCCCGCTTGGTATAGGGGCTGGCGCTGGGATAGGCAATGTGGCGCCCAAAAACGCCGGCGATCCGGGGATCGGCCTCCGCCGTCTGCACCATCGCCTGGAGCCAGTACTCGTCCACGGGAAGGGCGTCGTGCGTGATGACGACGGCGTACTCGCCCGTGGTGTTCGCCACCGCCAGGTTGCGCGTTTTGCCATGGCCGAATTCGGCGGGCTTGATCTGAATCAGCCGGACGCGCGGGTCCCCGAACGTCTGCACGAATTCAACGCTGCCATCGGTGGAGCCGGAATCCACAACTAGCACGTCGTACGCAAACGACGTGTGCTGCCGGCATACCGCCGCGAGTACCTCACGGAAAACTGGGCCGGGATTCTTCATTGGAATCACGATTGACGCCTTGAGGGCGTCTGCCGTCGCGTTCGCACGAGGTGTGGTCGATTCAGGGATAAACATGCGCGTCGGCAAGGGATTGTCCTTGCCCATCTTTCACCGAAAGCGTGGGCTCGACACCCATCGGCCAGTCAATGTTGAGGTCTGGGTCGTTCCAGGCGATGCAGCGCTCGTGTTCGGGCGCGTAGTAGTCCGTGGTCTTGTAGAGGAACTCGGCGGTGTCGCTCAGCACTAGGAAGCCATGGGCGAAACCCGCAGGCACCCAGAGTTGGTGCTTGTTTTCTTCCGTCAGCATGGCGCCGACCCATTGCCCGAACGTCGGCGAGGACCTGCGAATGTCCACGGCCACGTCAAATACGCTGCCCTGGACCACGCGCACCAGCTTGCCCTGGGCCTGTTGGATTTGATAATGCAGGCCGCGCAGAACGCCTTTCACCGATCGGGAATGGTTGTCCTGTACAAAGTCGACCGCCATTCCGACGGCGGCTTCGAAGGCCTTTTGGTTATAGCTTTCGTAGAAGAAACCGCGCGCGTCACCAAAGACCTTGGGTTCGATCAACAGCACATCAGGAATGGCAAGAGGAGTCGCTTTCATCAATAAACCTTCTCGACCAGAAGGCGCTGCAAATACTTGCCATACCCGTTCTTGGCCAGCGGCGCGGCCAGTGCTTCCAGCTGTTGCGCCGAGATCCACTTGCGGCGATATGCAATCTCTTCCGGACAAGCGACCTTCAAGCCCTGGCGGTTTTCAAGCGTGGCGATGAATTGGCTGGCTTCCAGCAGCGATTCGTGCGTGCCGGTATCGAGCCAGGCGTAGCCGCGGCCCATGATTTCTACCGACAGTTTGCCCTGCTCGAGATAAGCGCGGTTCACGTCCGTGATTTCGAGCTCGCCCCGCGGCGACGGCTCGATGCTCTTCGCAATCTCGACGACTTGGCGGTCATAAAAATACAGCCCGGTAACGGCGTAGTTGGACTTCGGCGCTTTGGGCTTTTCTTCCAGAGACAGTACTTTGCCGTCTTCGTCGAATTCCGCGACGCCATAGCGTTCCGGATCGTGCACGTGGTAGGCGAACACGCTGGCGCCATCGGCGCGGGCATTGGCGTTATCCAGCAACTGGTGGAAATCGTGGCCGTAATAGATGTTGTCGCCCAATACCAGAGCCGACACGTCATTGCCGATGAATTTTTCGCCAATGATGAACGCCTGCGCCAGGCCGTCGGGCGAGGGCTGGACCGCGTATTGCAGGTTCAGGCCCCATTGCGCCCCGTCGCCCAGCAACTGCTGAAAGCGCGGCGTGTCTTGCGGCGTCGAAATAATCAGGATGTCCTGGATGCCGGCCAACATGAGCGTCGTCAGCGGGTAATAGATCATCGGCTTGTCGAAAACCGGCAGCAATTGCTTGCTGATCGCGAGCGTCGCGGGGTGAAGGCGTGTGCCGGAGCCGCCTGCCAGAATGATGCCTTTGCGTTTCATGTGGGAGTTTCCAGTTTCGTCAGTTGATCGATGGCGCGGTTCGCGTGCGAGGTCCAATCAGGCAGTTCCACGCCAAGCGCGTGCTTTAGCGCAGCGGTGCTCAATGTGGAGTTCTTCGGACGCTGCGCGGCGGTGGGGTACTCAGCAGTACTGATCGCGCGGATGTTGTCGGGAGTCAATTTCAGCGCGGCGCCGTTCGCACGCGCGCGGCCGATGATGTGCTTGGCAAAGCCATGCCAGGACGTCGATCCTGCAGCGGTCATATGGTAAACGCCATTGTTGAGCCGTCCTTGTCGTTGGGCAGCGATGGCCAGCAGCGTGACATCGGCGATGAGTTCAGCGCTGGTTGGCGTGCCATGCTGGTCAGCCACAACATTCAAGGTCTCGCGATCGCGCGCCAGACGCAGCATCGTCTTCAGGAAATTGCCGCCGTGGTTGGAAAAAACCCAGCTGGTGCGAAAAATCAGTGCATCGCAGCCGGAAGCGATTATCGCGACCTCACCAGCCAGTTTGGTGGCGCCATAAACATTCTGGGGATGAGGGATATCGCTTTCGGTATACGGGCCGTGTTTTTGGCCATCGAATACATAATCGGTTGAATAATGCACCAATAATGCGCCGGTTTCTCGTGCAAATTCAGCGATTTCGGCTACGGCGTCGGTATTGATGCGGCGGGCGGTATCTTGCTCACTTTCCGCTTTATCCACCGCGGTATAAGCGGCGGCATTGACGATTACTTGAGGGTTGACGCGGCGCAGCGTCGACGCCAGCAACGCCGGATCCCCCAAGTCGCATTCCTCGCGCCCAAACGCGCACACGGGACCCAGCGGCAGCAACGCGCGTTGCAACTCGTGACCCACTTGCCCATTCTTGCCTAGTAGAACAATCCGCATAGTGGCTTAGATCTTATTGAAGGCGGCCGCTACCAGCAGGCCAAAGTTGCCCAGCGCGGTCTGACGATATACGCCAGATTTCACCACGCCGATGACCCGACCGACCGGGCCTTTTTTTCTTGCCGCTACAAACCGATTGAACGTCTCGCGGTTCTGCTCTGTCAACTGCGCCTGAAGGGGGGTCAGCATCCGGATGTTACGGTCGTTCCAGTCCCGCAAGTGACCGGCAATCAGCATGCGGATCCGTTCTATCCGGGCAGCAAAACTTGCGTTGGCTCCTATCAGGTTGCCGCCATGCTGGCGATACAGCAGTGAGGGGCGGGGATCATAATGCACCCTTCCTCCACAGGCACTGATTAGCAGGTACACCCACCAGTCATGCGCCACCGCTTCAGGCTGTGGGCCAGCGACCAACAACAATTGGCGGGCCGCGTCGTTGAATACCATGGTGTTGCCGCCACCCACGTTCTGTGTCAGGGCGTTGGCGAACGACGGAGGCCGCGTGAAAAGCGGTGACTTGCCGATCGGCGCGCCGGATCCGTCGATGAGCGCGGTGCGAGTACAGTACAGCGCCGGCACGCCCGCAGGGATCGAGGCGTGCCAATGCGCCGCCCGTTCCAGCTTTTCCGCATGCCATACGTCATCCTGATCGGAATAGGCATAGAGATCGGCGTGGACTGCCGGATTGCATGTCAGCGATAGAAAGTTGGCGACAAAGCCCTTGCGAGGCCCGCTGAATACTTGCAACTGGTCCGGCTGCCATTGGCTTTGATAGCGGGCCAGAATGGCGTGCGTGTCATCTTTAGAACCATCGTCCGATGCGCAAACGATCCAATCGGTGTGAGTTTGCGCTTCGAAAGATTCCAACTGCTCAGGCAAATATTGCTGGCCGTCGTAAGTGCACAAGAGAATGGCGACTTTTTGGCTCACTGGGCCACCTGTACTGATACGGATCTATTGGCAAGCCTGGTAAAGGCAAGGGAGGCGTGATGGTTTCGGAGCCCATTCCTATTGGAGTGTTAGACGTTCCGAATGTCCTCCGAAAATGGAGAACGGGTTGCAGCTGATTAATTAGCGGATAAACCGCATTGTTGTTATCGGCAGCAACCGGTTCAATCTCATCACGACGAATATTGAGTGCTGACCCAATTACGGTACGCGCCGCTGGTCACGTTGGCGACCCAGTCAGCATTGTCCAAATACCACTGAACTGTTTTACGAATACCCGTTTCGAACGTTTCGGCAGGGCGCCATCCCAATTCACGTTCCAGCTTTCCGGCGTCGATGGCGTAGCGGCGGTCGTGGCCAGGACGGTCTTTCACGAACGTCACCTGGTCTTTATATGACTTGCCGTCGGCGCGTGGGCTGAGCTCGTCGAGCAGTGTGCACAGTGTGCCCACGACGTCCAGGTTAGCTTTTTCGTTCCAACCGCCCACGTTGTAGGTCTCGCCTACGACGCCGGCCTCCAATACGCGCCGAATGGCGCTGCAGTGGTCCTTCACGTAGAGCCAGTCACGAATCTGTTGGCCATCGCCGTAAATTGGCAACGGCTTGCCGGCCAGCGCATTGTGGATAACTAGCGGAATCAGTTTCTCTGGGAAATGATAGGGGCCGTAATTGTTCGAACAGTTGGTGGTTAGTACTGGAATTCCGTACGTGTGATGGTAGGCGCGGACCAAGTGATCGCTGGCGGCCTTGCTGGCGGAATACGGGCTGTTGGGCTCGTATTGGTTGGTCTCGCGAAACGCGGGGTCCTCTTTTTCAAGGGAACCGTAGACTTCGTCGGTCGAGACGTGCAAGAAGCGGAAGTCACGCTTTTCCTGCTCGGGCAGCTCCGACCAGTATGCGCGCACCGCTTCCAGCAAATGAAAGGTGCCAACAATATTGGTTTGAATGAATTCACCTGGGCCATGAATCGACCGGTCGACATGGGACTCTGCGGCGAAATTCAGGATGGCGCGAGGTTTGTGCTTGGCAAGCAAGCTGGCCACCAATGCGGCATCGCCGATATCCCCGTGCACCAATTGATGGTGCGGGTTGCCGGCGAGCGACGCCAGATTTTCGGGGTTGCCCGCATAGGTCAGCTTGTCGAGCGTGATGATCGGTTCGTTGCTGGAATCGAACCAGTCCAGGACAAAATTCGAACCGATGAAGCCGGCTCCGCCAGTGACAATAATACTCATTCTTTATTGGATCCTTGAGCTTTGAGGACGGTGCACAAACCCGCTCGATAACCTGCCATTATGCCGCAACTCTTTATACCCAACCTAGAAGATGCAACAAATTGTGGTATGAAATAGTCGAGTTACAACAGCGTTAAGCGACAGTGATCGTGGTACCCCTTGCAATTCATCTCACGAGTTACGTGGCCTTACGCGCGTTCGGGCTAGCCCAGAACACATCGCCGGTGCCCGCCGCACTATTTATACATCTCGCCAACACAAACATCAGATCCGACAGCCGGTTCAAATATTGCCGCACCGGCGGGTTCACCGTTTCAACTCCCGCTAACGCCACCACGGCCCGTTCGGCTCTTCGGCAAACCGTCCGCGCAACATGCGCCTGCGCTGCGGCCCGGGTCCCACCGGGCAGGATGAACTCACGCAAGGGCGTCAGCGACCCGTTGTAATGCGCCAGGCGCGCGTCCAGGCGGGCGACCTGTTCGTCGCTGACAGCCGTGTGCCCCGGGATGCAGAGTTCCGCGCCCATGTCGAACAGGTCGTGCTGGATCGCCATCAGATCAATCGAGATCTCGGGCGGCAGCGGTTCCGCCAGCAGCACGCCGATGACGCTGTTCAGCTCATCCACATCACCCAACGCGGCGATGCGCGGCGCGTCCTTGGGAGTGCGTGATCCGTCCCCCAGCCCGGTGGTGCCGTCGTCTCCCGTGCGGGTGGCAATGACAGATAAGCGGTTGGCCATGGGAAACGTCCTGAATTGGATAAATGTGGAGGGTTGCGTCCAGCGGTAAGCGGGCGCCCAGGAGAGAGGGGGCCGGTTCGCAATCAACCGTCAGGATTGTTGCGTTCTGCCGCAGGAACTGTTTCTTAACGGCGGTATCCTAGCACTGTGGAAAGTTGGTCGGGCGCTGTGCCGCCGGAGCAGCTTTCGCTGTCAATGGAGGATGCCTGTATGGCTTTTGACCGCAAATATGCAATGCCCATGGCCGTCGCGACCGCGATGGCCGTTGTATCGCTGGCGACGCCGCTGGCGTTCGCTCAGCAGGCCGACGCCAGCGGCGAAGTGCGGCGGGTGGACCCGGCCGCGGGCAAGGTGACGATCAAGCACGACGAAATCAAGGCGTTGGACTTGCCGGCAATGACGCTGGTGTATGACGCCGACCCGGCGCTGCTGGCCAAGATCAAGGCGGGCGACAAGGTGCGCTTCACGGCGACCCGCAAGGATGGCAAATACGTCGTGACGGCGATCACGAACTGAAGTTTGGCTGCTGGGCCCTGAGCCAGCTCGGGTATCGACGATCTCGGTTCGAAGCTCAAGCCCGGACCCCGAACTCAGGCCGCCCAACTCCGGACCTCGCGGCCCGCAACTCGCAATCCACAGAGCCCAAAGAAAAAGCCGCTTCCGCGATCAGGCGGCAAGCGGCTTTTTTGCCGGCAAGGTTAGGGGCGCGAACGTGTCGCCAGTCCCCAAGCCCCCCGATTTACAGCACGTAGCGAGCCAGATCCTGGCTGCTGGCGGCTTCGGCCAGTTGCGAGTTGACGTAGGCGGCGTCGATCTTCACGTGCTTGTCCTGGCTGGACGTCGCGTCGAACGACAACTCGTCCAGCAGCTTCTCCATGACCGTGTACAGACGGCGGGCGCCGATGTTCTCGGTGGTTTCGTTGACGTCGAAAGCCAACTCAGCCAAGCGGCGTACGCCTTCATCCGTGAATTCCAGCTGCACGTCTTCCGTCGCCATCAAGGCGGTGTACTGCTTGGTCAGCGACGCGTCCGTGTCGGACAGGATGCGCACGAAGTCTTCGGCGGTCAGCGATTCCAGTTCCACGCGGATCGGGAAACGGCCTTGCAGCTCGGGGATCAGATCCGACGGGCGTGCCAGGTGGAATGCGCCGGACGCGATGAACAGGATGTGGTCAGTGCGGACCATGCCGTAGCGCGTGTTGACGGTGGTGCCTTCAACCAGCGGCAGCAGGTCGCGCTGCACGCCTTGGCGCGACACGTCGGCGCCGCCGGATTCCTGGCGCGCGGCGATCTTGTCGATTTCGTCCAGGAAGACGATGCCGTTCTGCTCGACGTTATTGATGGCCACGGTGCGCAGGTCTTCTTCGTTGACGCGCTTGGCGGCTTCTTCGTCGATGATCAGCTTGAAGGCTTCGCGCACCTTCATTTTCTTGGGCTTCTTTTTGTCGCGAGCCATGCCGGCGAACATGCCGCGCAGTTGCTCGGCCATTTCTTCCATGCCGGGGGGCGTCATGACGTCCATCTGCGGCGCGGCCTGGGACACCTCGATCTCGATTTCCAGGTCGTCGATCTTGCCTTCGCGCAGGCGCTTTCTGAAGGTTTGGCGGGCGCTGTTGTCTTCACCGCGTTCCGGCTCGCCGGAGGCGCCGCGGGCCGGGGGCACCAGGGCGTCCAGGATGCGGTCTTCGGCGGCGTCTTCGGCCTGGGTGCGCACGCGGCGCATTTCGAGTTCGCGCGTTTGCTTGATCGAGTATTCGGTCAGGTCGCGGATGATGGTGTCGACGTCGCGGCCGACATAGCCCACTTCCGTGAATTTGGTGGCTTCGATCTTGATGAAGGGCGCGTTGGCCAGCTTGGCCAGACGGCGCGCGATTTCGGTCTTGCCCACGCCGGTGGGGCCGATCATCAGGATGTTCTTGGGGTGAATTTCGTGGCGCAGGGGTTCAGCCACCTGCTGGCGGCGCCAGCGGTTGCGCAGGGCGACGGCCACCGCGCGCTTGGCGCGGTTCTGGCCGACGATGTATTTGTCGAGTTCGGAGACGATCTCTCCGGGCGTCATGTTGGATGCGGACATGAGGGCGAATCCTTGAAGCTTGAGGCGGGCTGGGGAAGCGGCGGCGGCGCGGGGGAGCCCCATGCGCCACGTGGCGGCGTCAGTCGCCCAGCGTTTCGATGACGTGGTTCTGGTTGGTGTAGATGCAGAGGTCGCCGGCGATTTCCAGCGATTGCTTGACGACGGCCTCGGGCGACAGCTCGGTGTTGCGCAGCAGGGCTAACGCGGCCGATTGCGCGTAGGCGCCGCCGGATCCGATGGCGGCCAGGCCATGTTCGGGTTCAAGCACGTCGCCGTTACCGGTCAGCACCAGCGTGTGCTCGGTGTCGGCCACGATCAGCATGGCTTCAAGACGGCGCAGGACGCGGTCCGTGCGCCAGTCGCGGGTCAGCTCGACGGCGGCGCGCATCAGGTTGCCCTGGTGCTTTTCCAGCTTGGCCTCGAAGCGTTCCTGAAGCGTGAACGCGTCGGCGGTAGCGCCGGCAAAGCCAGCGAGGATTTTGTCGTGATACAGGCGGCGGATCTTGCGGGCCGTGCCCTTGACGACGATGTTGCCCAGGGTGACCTGGCCATCGCCGCCCAGTGCGACGCGGTTGCCGCGGCGCACGCACACGATGGTGGTGGCGTGAAATTGTTCCATGCGTTCCTTCCTTTGAAAGGACTAGCTGGGGGCGGTTCCAAGGAAATCAAGCGGGGGGCGCGACGGCCAATAAAAAAGGCCATGCTGGAAACCAGCATAGCCTTTCAGGGCATGGCGTGAAAACGGGACGGATCAGTCGCCGTACAGCTTTTGGCGCATCTCGCGGCGTTCCTGGGCTTCCAGCGACAGGGTGGCCGTGGGGCGGGCCAACAGGCGGGGTACGCCGATCGGTTCGCCGGTTTCTTCACACCAGCCGTATTCGCCGCTGTCGATGCGGGCGATGGACTGTTGCACCTTTTTCAGCAGCTTGCGCTCGCGATCGCGGGTGCGCAGCTCAAGTGCGTGTTCTTCCTCGATGGTGGCGCGGTCGGCGGGGTCGGGCACGAACTGCGTTTCGCGCAGGTGCTCAGTGGTCTCGCCGGCGTTGGCCAGGATGTCCTGTTCGAGTTGTTTGAGCCGTTCCTTGAAGAAAGCCAGCTGGCGTTCGTTCATATAGTCGGACTCGGGCATGGCCAGCAATTCCTTCTCGCTGGGCAGATCAATCGCCGTATCGCTCGTCGACTTGCTTGATTTTTTAGTTGCTGCCTTGGTAGCCATGAAAACACTCCACTATGAATCGATCCTGGCGCGGGCATCCTTTCCCGGTTGGTGCTGCTTGCTGACTACGTTACTCGTACCTCACAGTACTGCCTTCGTCGCATCGCGTCACGTCGGGAAGGGGGATTACCCCGCCAGGCACTGCTCCAAGCCCCGGGTGAAAATCTCCTGGGGCAGCTTACGTCCAATGAATACCATCTTGGTGGACGGTTTTTCGGCCGCGGTCCACGGCTTGCCGGGTTCGGCGCCCATCATCATGTGCACACCCTGGAACAACATGCGGCGGTTGATGCCCTTCATGTACAGGATGCCCTTGTAGCGCATCAGGTCGGGGCCATAGACCTGCACCACGCCACCCAGGAATTCCTCAAGGCGCGCGGGATCGAACGGCTTGTTGGAACGGAAAACAAACGCGCCGATTTCGTCGTCGTGCTTGGGGTGGTGATGGTGGGCGTGATCGCAATGCGCCCCGCAATCGCCGTCGTGATCGTGGTCATGGTCGTGACCATGGCCATGATCGTGCCCGTGGTCATGCCCATGGTCGTGGGCGTGGCTGTGGGCGGCGTCGGGGTGCTCATCGGCCAGGAATTCCGGGTCGATGTCCAGAATGGAATTCAGGTTGAAGCCGCTGATGTCGATGATCGACTTCAGGTCGACTTCGCCAAAATTGACCGGCGTGATCGGCGCGCGCGGGTTCATGTGAACCAGGCGGTGGCGCAGCGCTTCGTAGTCGACTTCGTTGACCAGGTCGCGCTTGGAGATCAGGATGCGGTCGGCGAAACCGACTTGCTTCTGGGCTTCGGGTTGCTCGTCCAGCGTGGACATGCCGTGCTTGGCATCAACCACGGTCACCACCGCGTCCAGGCGGTAGTACTCGGCGATGTCGTCGTCCATGAAGAACGTCTGGCAGACGGGGCCGGGGTTGGCCATGCCGGTGGTTTCCAGGATGACGCGTTCAAATGTCAGTTCGCCGGCTTCGCGCTTGACGCGCAGCTCGGACAGGGTGCGCATCAGGTCGCCACGCACCGTGCAGCAGACGCAGCCGTTGGACAGTTCGATGATCTCTTCATCGCTGTCTTGCACGAGCAGGTCGTTGTCGATGCTTTCCGGTCCGAATTCGTTTTCGATGACCGCCACGCGGCGGCCGTGAAATTCGGTCAGGATGCGTTTGAGCAGGGTGGTCTTGCCCGCACCGAGAAAGCCGGTGAGGATGGTGACGGGAACCATTTTGTCCAAACTGCGCGGGGTGTTCATGGCGAAGCTGCTAGCGTGAAGTCAAGGCTGAAGTCTAGGCATTCAACACAGGCCCTGACAGGGTGTTTTGCCCCGTGCAGGATGATGTTTGCCACAGGCTGCGTGGGCCGCCAACAGCGGCCGGACGCAGGATTACAGCACAGTCGGGGGCAGGGGGCAAACCCCGGGTCAACCCAGGGGCCGAAGCCCGCCGGATCGCGTCTGTAGCCTAGAAAGTATCCGGCGATATCACTATTTTGGGGCGGTTTTCCGGATTTCAAGAGCCGTTGCGACTTGGTCGCGACCCGCCCTTATCCGGTGGCTGGCAAATTGGCGTTGCGGCAAGCGGGGGGGGGCCGGCAACGTCGACACGGACACGGGCCGGCAGACGTGGGCAACGCGGCATGGCAGCGCGGGCGCCGCGCCGCAGCCGGTTCAATGGTGGTGGTGATGATGGCCGGCGTCAGCGGGTTGCTTTTGCTGGCATTGGGGACAGAGCGCCCGGATCTCGGTTTCTTGTGTGGCCAGGGCGTAGCCCGTTTGGGCGACGCGTTCGGCCAGTTGGCGGCTCATGGCGGGGTCGGACACTTCGGCCACCGCGCCGCAACCGGTGCACACCACCAGCAGGTCGTGGGGCGCGCCGCCGGCGTCGTGGCAAGCACTCCAGGCGTTGACTGCGTCCAGCCGGTGAATCAGCCCTTCGTCCATCAGGAAGTCCAGCGCGCGGTACACGGTGGGGGGCGCGGCGCCCGGGTGCACGTCGCGCATGGCGTCCAGCAGCTCGTACGCCTTCAGGCTGCGCCCATGGCGCAGCAGCAGTTCCAGCACCTTGCGGCGGATGGGTGTCAGGCGCCGTCCGCGCTGCTCGCACAGCGTCTCGGCGACGCTGAGCTGGGCGCCTACGGTGTCGCTGCGGGGGGGGCGGGGCGGAGCGGGCATGGCGGGCTTTATCTGAATGAAAGACGCGCGCGACGCGCGTGAGATGCCTGGAAGGTAGCAGAAAAGTCGTATATGCGGGCAGTGCCACCGGAATCAGGCAGGTTTAGTTATGATATAACATTGTAAAAATCGCAGGCGCCGCATCTCGCGGCGTCTTGCTTTGATTTTGGCTTGTCCTTTGTGGTGTTTGCGCTTTCCCATGTCTCACTTCACGCTTTTGCCCGCACGGTCCGGCACCGCGCCGCGGCACGGCAAGCCTCCCCGCTCTGCATTTCTCGTATCCGCCTGGCGCCGCATGGCGGCCTCGTTGGTGGCCGCAACCTTGCTGTGGGCTTTGACGGGCTGGGCGTTGGATTGGTGGCCGAGATGAGCGCGGCGCCGGTCACGATCGAACTGTCCGAGGCGTCCTTCGGCTGGCACGGGCATCCCGCGCTGAAGACCGTGTCGGGCCGCTTCGCCGCCGGTGGGATGACGGCGGTGGTCGGACCCAACGGTGCCGGCAAGTCGACGCTGATCAAGGGAATCATGGGGGTGCTGCGTCCCATGACGGGCAGCGTGCGCATCGGCGGGGCCGGGCGGTCCGAACTGGCCTGGCTGCCGCAGGCGGCCGAACTGGACCGGGCGTTTCCCGTGACGGTGTTGGACCTGGTGGCGATGGGCGCCTGGCGCCGGGTCGGCGCCTGGCGTCGCTTTCCTGGCGACGAGCTTGACCGCTGCATGCACGCGCTGGAAACCGTCGGCCTGGCGGATGCCGCCGGGCGCGGCGTGGACACCTTGTCGGGCGGCCAGATGCAGCGCACCTTGTTTGCGCGGATGCTGGTGCAGGACGCGCCCGTGCTGCTGCTGGACGAACCCTTCGCCGCCGTCGACAGCCATACCGCCGACGACCTGATGGCCCTGCTGTGCGGGCTGCACGGCCAAGGCCGCACCGTTATCGCCGTGCTGCATGACCTGGACCTGGTGCGCGGCCACTTCCCGGAATCCCTGCTGCTGTCGGGCTCTGTGGTCTCGTGGGGCGACACCGCGACCGCGCTAAGCGACGCAAATCTGAAAATGGCGCGCCAATGGCACGCGAGGGCCTACGAATGAGCCTGGCGCAATGGGTGTTTTCGCCTTTCATGGATTATGGATTCATGCGGCGCGCGCTGGCGGGGGCGTGCGCCTTGTCGCTGGGGGCCGCGCCTTTGGGCGTGTTCCTGGTGCTGCGGCGCATGAGCCTGATGGGCGACGCGATGTCGCACGCGATTCTGCCGGGGGTGGCGGCGGGTTTTCTGCTGTCCGGCCTGTCGCTGGGCGCCATGATGCTGGGCGGCATCGTCACCGGGCTGGCCGTTGCCTTGCTGGCGGGCCTGGTGGCGCGCCTGACTCCGCTGCGTGAAGACGCCAGCTTTGCCGCCTTCTATCTGATATCGCTGGGCCTGGGCGTACTGCTGGTGTCCCTGCGCGGCTCGAACATGGACTTGCTGCACGTGCTGTTCGGCACGGTGCTGGGGCTGGACGATGCCTCGTTGCTGCTGGTGACCATCACGGCCAGCGTGACCTTGCTGGTGCTGGCCGCCATCTACCGCCTGCTGGTGGCCGAATGCCTGGACCCCGGTTTCCTGCGGGCCAGTGGGGGCGGGGGCGGCTGGGTGCATATGGGGTTCCTGGTGCTGGTGGTGGTGAATCTGGTGGCGGGTTTCCAGGTGCTGGGCACCTTGATGGTCGTCGGCATCATGATGCTGCCCGCCGCCGCCGCGCGGTTCTGGGTTCGCTCGGCTGCCCGGCAGATTCCGCTGGCGGCCGGCTTCGGTGTGCTGGCGTCCATCAGCGGCTTGCTCGTGTCCTACCACTTCAACGTACCCGCCTCGCCGTCGATCATCCTGGCGGCTGGCGCCTGTTATCTGCTTTCCATCGTTGGCGGCCCGCAAGGCGGGCTGCTGCGGGCGCCGCGCCGTACGCGCCAAGCCTGAGTTCACAAGGAGATTCGCCATGCGTTCCATTCTGCCGTTGCGCCGCCGCGCCCTGTTGACCGTGGCGGGCTTGTGCCTGTCGGCCGTCCTTGGCGCAGCGCACGCCGCGGAACCGCTCAAGGCCGTGGCAAGCTTTTCCATCCTGGGCGACATCGTGCGCGAAGTCGGGGGCAACGATGTCAGCCTGACCACATTGGTGGGACCCGATGGTGATGCGCACGAATATGAGCCCACGCCCGGCGACGCAAAGAAGCTGTCCGCCGCGCAGGTGCTGTTCGTAAACGGGCTGGATTTCGAAACCTGGCTTCCCAAGCTGACGAAGGCGTCGGGCTTTGCAGGCAAGACGGCCGTGGCCTCGCAGGGCGTCACGCCGCGCAAGTTCGCGCAGGCGGGCGGGGGCCACAAGCCCGGCGACCACGACCACGAGCACGAGCACGACCACGATCACGACCACGACGATGGCCACAACCACGGCGATGGCCATCATCATCACGGCGACGCCGATCCGCATGCATGGCAAAGCCTGGCCAACGGCGTGATCTATGCGCGCAACGTGGCCGACGGCCTGGCCGCCGCCGACCCCGCCCATGCCGACGCCTATCGTCAGCGGGCCGCCGCCTATATCGCCCGCCTGGAAGCGCTGGACGCCGCGGCCAAAAAGACGTTCGCCGCCATTGCCGCCGACCGTCGCAAGGTGGTGACGTCGCACGATGCGTTCGGGTATTTTGGCGACGCCTACGGCGTGTCGTTCATCCCCGCGATGGGGGTGTCGACGGACGCCGAACCGTCGGCCGGCGAAGTGGCCCGCATCATCGAACAGGTCAAGCGCGACAAGGTGCCCGCAGTGTTCGTCGAGAACATCTCCAGCCCCAAACTTGTGCAGCAGATTGCGCGGGAAACGGGCGCCAAGGTGGGTGGTACGCTTTATTCCGACGCCCTGTCCAAGCCCGGACAGCCCGGCGCGACCTATATGGAAATGTTTGAATGGAACGTACGTCAGCTTGCCGCGGCCTTGCAGCCCTGACCGCCGCGACGGCCATGCTGGTGGCCGGCTCCGCCGGCGCGCACCCGCATATGTGGATTGACGCGCGGGCGGTCGTCGACCTCGACGCGCAGCAGCGCGTCACCGCCGTGCGCCAGGTATGGCTGTTTGACGAAATGTTCGGCGCTTACGCCACGCAGGGCATGGCCAAGGGAAAGGGCGGCGCCTTGCCCGCCGCCACCTTGAAGGGCATGGCCTACGACTGGATGAAGTCCTTGGGCGAACCGATCTCGCACTACTTCACCCGCGTTACGGTGGGTGGGCAGACCGCCACGTTCGCGGCTCCGCGCGACGCGCGTGTCGACTGGAACCCCAAGACGACGCGCCTGACGCTGTCGTTCACCTTGCCGCTGGCGACCCCGCTGCCCGTCGGCGCCGAGGGCGCGCAAGTGGACATTTACGACCCTACCTATTTCGTCGCTTACGCGTTCGACGAGAAAGGCGCGGTGTCGCTGGCCGGCCCGAAGGCGTCCGCCTGCACATCCGACTATCGCAAGCCCAAGGAACTGGATTGGAAGACCATGCAGCAATTGGCCGCGATCCCGGCCGATCCGGAGGCGCTGCCGGACGAACTTTTCGCCATCACCAAAGGGCTGACGCACCGCATCGAGGTGCAA
Organism: Achromobacter semiaridum; assembly: GCF_053543755.1. Classification (NCBI taxonomy): domain Bacteria; kingdom Pseudomonadati; phylum Pseudomonadota; class Betaproteobacteria; order Burkholderiales; family Alcaligenaceae; genus Achromobacter; species Achromobacter semiaridum. The sequence goes on from NZ_JBLVOL010000005.1 coordinate 61,218, forward strand.
TGCCCGTAGCGCTGTTCCGAGCCCGGGTTGCGCTGGGATTTGCGTTATTGCTGCTGCTGGGCGGCATGGGCGCGGCGGCGGCGCAGGGCGCGCATCCTTTCGGCGTGCCGGAAAGTGGGGCGGGCATGGGCGGCCCCGGCTGGCTAGCCAGTTTCTTCGGTCAGGTGTCTGTCTGGCAAAGCCATTTCTATCGTCAACTGACGGGCGCGGTGCGCGCCTGGCAGGCCGATGGCGGCGCGGCCTGGACGTTGATCGGCCTGTCGTTTGCCTACGGCGTGTTCCATGCGCTGGGCCCCGGCCATGGCAAAGCCGTGATTTCTTCTTACGTGCTGGCCAATCGGCAGACGGCGCGCAATGGCGCGCTGCTGGCGCTGGCGTCCGCATTGATCCAGGCGTTGGTGGCGATTGTGTTGGTCGCGGTGTTGGCGCTGGTGTTCAACGCCACCGCCGCCACGATGAACCAGGCGACGCGTTGGCTTGAGCTGGCGTCGTATGCGCTGGTGACGTTGTTGGGCGCGTGGCTGGTCTGGATCAAGGCGATTCGGCCGCTGCTGCCAGGCAGGCGGGCGGTGGCAGGAACGGTTCCGGCCACCGCGTCCACGCACGCTGTGCCGATGGCGGGTGCCGCATCGACGACGGGTGCATTGCCGCCGAGGGG
>NZ_JBLVOL010000006.1:0-38509 GCF_053543755.1 Achromobacter semiaridum
CCTGCGTGGCGGTCGGCGCCGATGCCGTCACCGCCTTGGCGCGGATCAGCCCGTCGCCGCCGGTGCCGATCATCTGGTGGGCCGTGGCAATCAACGTGACCAACGGCGGCGCCATGATCAGCAGGACGGCGATGGAAATGCCTTTGCGATGTTCAATCATGATCACACCAGCCGTCCCGGCGAACGCAGATAGTCCGCCTTGATTTTTTCCACGATCCAGTAGGCGGTGGCGCCCACGGTGCCCGTCGGGTTGTAGCCCGAGTTTTGCGGAAACAACGCCGCGCCGGTCACGAACACATTGGGCACGTCCCAGCTTTGCCCGTAACGGTTGACCACGCTGGTTTCCGGGTTGTCGCCCATGGCCGCGCCACCGGTCAGGTGGGTGGACTGGTAGGCGGTGGCCGAGAACGGCCGCTTGCGCGGGCCGGGCTCGGTGCGCACGATGCCCTTCATGGCACGGCCGATTTCATCGCCCTTGGCCGTCAGGAATGCCGACATGCGGATGTCGTTGTCCGGAAAATCGTACGTCACCCGCAACAGCGGCAGGCCCCAGGCGTCCTTGTAGGTGGGATCCAGGCTGAGGTAGCCGCCGCGCCACGGTTGGGCCGACCCCGTGATGGTGATGGACGCGGAATGGTTGTAGTAGCGCTTGACGGCCTTCTTCCAGTCGGCGCCCCAGGCCGGCGTGCCCTTGGGCGTGGGGTGGTAGCCGATGGGCGCGCCGCTGACCACCTGGATCTGTAAGTAGCCGCCGCCCACGAATCCATGCGGCCCGTGGTCGAAATTGTCGGCGCTGAAATCGTCCATGGTGACGGCGACCGCGCCCGCGCCCATGAATGGGTTGATGTTGGTGGCTTCGTCAAAAAACAGGTTCACGCCCGACGTGGTCTGGTGCGTGTAATTGCGGCCCACCACCCCCGTGTCGGTGACCGGGTCATAAGGCTTGCCGATGCCGGACAACAGCAACAGCCGCACGTTGTTGATGCCGAAGGCGCACAGGACCACGATTTCGGCGGGCTGGAACACTTCTTCACCCGCGGCGTCCACATAGGTCACGCCGCGCGCGCGCTTTTTGTCTGGCGTGAGCTCTACGCGCAGCACGTGCGCGCCGGTGCGGATTTCGAAGTTCTCCATCTTCATCGCCACCGGCAGAATGCAGACCTGGGGCGAGGCCTTGGCAAAATGTTCGCAGCCGAAGTTTGAGCAGAAGCCGCAGTACACGCACGCGCTCATGTGCAGCCCTTCGGAATTGACGTAGGGGCGGGTGCAGAGGGCCGAGGGCTGCACGTAAGGGTGATAGCCCAGCCCGCGCGCGGCTTCGCCGAACAGCGCCGGGGCGTAGGGCACTTTCATCGGCGGGTTGGGGTAGGGGCGCGAGCGCCACGGCTCGAACGGGTTGCCGCCTTCCTGTTTCTGCCCCTTGATGTTGCCCGCCTGGCCCGACGCACCGATCAGGTAGTCATAGCGGTCGAAGTAGGGCTCCAGTTCGTCGTAGCTGACCGGCCAGTCCTGACAGGTCAGTTCCTTGTCGAAGATCTTCGCGCCATACCGTTCGGTGTAGTGGCTGCGGATGCGAAAGTCGGTGGGGTCGAAGCGGTAATACGCGCCCGACCAGTGGTTGCCCGCGCCGCCCAGGTGCGTGCCCGGGTAGGCGAACTGCCAGCGCCGCATCGGCAGCGCCTTCTGGTCGGTGTTGTTGCGGAACGTGAAGGTTTCAGTGGCCGCGTCCTGGTGCAGTTCGTGGCGGCGCGTGTACTTGAGTTCATCGTGAACGTTGGGCCCCTGGAAGTCGGGCGACGGCCAGCGCGCCTGCCCCCGTTCCAGCACCACCACTTTTTGTTTTGCGGCGGCCAGTTCCTTGCCGATGATCGACCCCGTCCAGCCGCCGCCGATGATGGCAACGTCCACGGGAGGTAAGGTTTTAGCCATGCTGGTCTCCCGGTTTCATCGTGTGTCCGCGTGCGTTCGCGATGGATACGGGCTTGCCCGCCCAGATCACGCCGTGACGTTCGATGTCGTTGGAAAACGAGGCATAGGCGCCGGGAAACCCCACCAGTTTCCACCCGACCATGTCGGCGTTGCCGCCGTATAGCGGATCGGAAAAAAAGCCTTCAATGGTGGCGTCCAGCACGGCCTGGAAAAATACGTCGGACGGCAAGGGTGAAAAATCCGCCTTGCCGCCCTGCAAATCGTGAAGCCAGGCGTCCTGCCTGGCTTCGTCTAGTTCCGCGAAAGGTTTGCCGTCTTTTTTGCGGGCGGCGGCGTCCAACGCCGCCAGTCCGCGCCGGAACATTTCGGCGGGCGTGAACGACAACTGGTAGCCCTGTTCGGGCGTACCTTTTTCAAAGGGACCCTGGCGGTAGAACTGGCTGCCCGCGCCCCAGGCTCCGGCCAGTTGTCCGTCGATGAAGAACGTAACGCCGGCTTCCTTGGCGCCCGGCCCCAGCTCGTCGGCGGGGATCAGGCGCGCCGCGATGGCGTCCATCGTTTTGGCTTCGTCTGCGTTGAAAAATTGCAGGGTGCGCGGCGCGGACGGCGCGATGGCCGCCTGGCCTTCGGGGTTGCCCGCCGCCGGGGCGGGCGCGGTCGGGGCGCCTACCGCCTTGGCGGCCCACGCCGCTCCGGGCACGCCTACGGCCAAGGCCTTGAGCAAGCCGCGCCGACCGGCAACCGGCTGATCGTCCGCGGGTAAATCCTTAGGGGATTGATCGTCCATGCATCACTCCAGTGTCAGGGCAGGCACGCTACTTGCCCATGAATTCAAAGAGATCCGTACAAAATCGTTATCCGCTGGCGCGTAGTTTGTCACTGTTTTCAACTGGGAGACAACGATGAAAAGCCACAAACTGCTACTGCTGTGCGCCATGTTGGCGACGCTGCCCTGGCAGGCCACCACCGCCCAAACGTCGCAAACCACGCTGGTTGCGCAGGCGGCGCCGCCACCTTCCATGCCCATGCCGACCGCTGACGAAAAGACAGCACCGGCCAATGCTATCGGCAAGCCGGTGCCGGGCGCACAATCCGAGGACCAGAAAAAAATGCCGTCCACTGAAGAAACGACGCAGAAGCCCCAACGCGGCGCCAAGGATTCGAATGCGCCGCCCAAGGGCGAACCGGATTCACGCCAGAAGACGCCCGCATCGGGCACCCACAGTGGCAAGCAGGTGCCCGGTGGCAAGGCGGGCGCGCCCGCCAACGCGGGCCTGCCGGGCTCCGGCGCCACGTCCGGCTCGGGCGGCGGCGCGGACACCCGCTGAACCAGTCGACAGGGGTTACGCGGCGCCGCCCCGGCGTCGTCGCGCCTGCTGTCTGAGGAAATCCAACTTTCAGGTATCATTCAGCTTCCTGTAAGAACGAGAGTTCGGCGGTGTACGCGGCCAAGGCTTGCCCTAGCAGCCTCGCGGACGCGGCCTCTTATGACTGAAGACCCACCTCCTAGCAGGGCGCCTTGGCGCCCGCCTTTTCTTCCTGTCGCAAAACCTGCCGCCCGATTTCTTTGGCGCGTTCAGCAGGCTTGCACCGCGCGCGCCGCGCCGCAAATAGCGTGCCGCGCACCGCCGGGTCGCAACCATCCCCCCTTGATTGACCACGCGTTCCTTTTCCAGGGCGGCGCCATCGCGCGCGCCCGCCCGACACTTGCGGATCAACAATGATTTTTGAATGGATGAACGACCCCACCGCCTGGCTTGGCCTGGCGACGCTGGTGGTACTTGAAATTGTTCTGGGCATCGACAACCTGGTGTTTATCGCCATCCTGGCCGACAAGCTGCCGCCCGAGCAGCGCAACCGCGCGCGCCTGATCGGGCTAAGCCTGGCGCTGGTGATGCGGCTGGGCCTGCTGGCCAGCATCGCGTGGGTCGTGACGCTGACCGAGCCGCTGTTCATCGTGCTGGGCAGCGAGATATCCGGGCGCGACCTGATCCTGATCCTGGGCGGTCTGTTCCTGCTGTTCAAGGGCACGATGGAACTGCATGAACGCGTCGAGGGCAGTGCGGGCCATGAGTCCGGCCAGAAGCCGCAGCACGCCATCTTCTGGCAGGTAATTCTGCAAATCGTGGTGCTGGACGCCGTGTTCTCGCTGGACTCGGTGATTACCGCCGTGGGCATGGTGCAGGAACTGAGCATCATGATGATCGCCGTGGTTGTGGCGATGGCCGTGATGATGGTGGCCAGCCGCCCGTTGATGGCGTTCGTGGGCCGCCACCCCACCGTGGTCATCCTGTGCCTGGGCCTGTTGCTGATGATCGGTTTCAGCCTGGTCGCCGAAGGCTTGAACTTCCACGTGCCTAAGGGCTATCTGTACGCGGCGATCGGCTTTTCGATCTTGATCGAGCTGTGCAACCAGTTGGCCCGCCGCAATCGCGTCAAGGGCACCCATGCGCTGGGCCGTCGGCAACGCACCGCGCAAGCGGTTCTGCGCCTGCTGCGCGCCGGCCGCGGCGGCCAGCCCGGCCAGCAGGCGGACGATATGGCGGCGCTGGTTGATGGCGTGGGCGACGAGCCCGCCTTCGCGCCCGAGGAAAGCTCCATGATTGAACGGGTGCTGTCGGTGGGCGCGCACGACGTGCGTTCCATCATGGTGCCGCGCGGCGACATGACGTGGCTGGATGTGGCCGACACGCCCGAGGCCGTGGTGCGCAAGTTCAGCACCGGCCATTCGCGTCTGCCCCTATGCGCGGGCGACGCGTCCAATGTGTTGGGCGTGCTGCATTTCAAGGACGTGATGCCGCTGCTGCGCAACCCGGGGCCGATCGACCTGGTGGAGCTGGCGCGCGAGCCGCGCTACGTCATGGAAACCACGCCGGTGTTGAAGATTCTTGAAGAGCTGCGCGCCTCGCGCGATCACATGTTGATCGTGGTGGACGAGCACGGCGTATGCGAAGGCCTGGTGACGCCGATGGACGTGTTGACCGCCGTGGGCGGCGAACTGCCCGAGCACAGCGAAGACCCGCCGGAGGCGTTGCAGTTGTCCGACGGATCCTGGTTGCTGGAAGGCGGCCTGTCGGTGGGCGAGGCCGCGCGCCTGCTCAACACACCGGGCCTGGGTGACGACTACCCCGATGCCACCTTGGCGGGATGCCTGCTGCGTGTGGCGGGCCGCCTGCCAGATGCCGGCGACACGATCCGCATGCATGAATGGACGTTCGAAGTCGCCCGCCGCGACGGCCTGCGCATACATCAAGTGCATGCGCGCCCCGACCTGTGAATTCAGGCGCCGGCGATGAAGGTCGCAACGCGGACAGCGCGGACTGCTCGTACCGGCGGACCGGCGTACCGGCGTACCGGCGGCAAGCATTGCCGCTAACTGCACACGCGGCGCCACGGGGCAATGCCGCGTGGCGGGCAGTAGCCGGCGCACGGGGTAGCGATCGACGTGCCGCTTTGGCAGCGTTGTTCAGGCGCCTTGTCGCCGTACGGCACCGTGCCCTGGCAATCGCAGCTGGCCAGCCCCGCGCCCGAAGGCAGCTTGCTGGGCACGTCTACAGGCGTAGCGGCCGCCACGTCTTCGGCGGCATTGTCGTCGGCGTCCACCACGGCGCGCACCTTCGCCGCCGTCATGTTGCAGGTCTTGGCAATTGCCTTGACCGACTTTCCCTCGTCGGACAGTGACAGTATTTTCTTGTCGCTGCATGCGGCCTGGGACGGCGCCGAAAATCCAGCGAAAAGAGCAAGCACGATCAATGCCCGAAACAAGGGCTGGCGCCAGGTCATACGCATCTCCAGCAGGGAACAGCGGAGGGATACTACGTCTTGCGCCCGATGATCCGGTGGCGGATTCGGTGGCCAAGGCGAGGGTGCGGGCATGGGGCGGTTTTTACTTGCGGCCTAGCGTAGTGCTGCCGTTTCCGCGCTGTCAATGCGACCCGATTAAATACGCGGACGTGGCCAAAGGGCTTGGTAAACAAGCAATTATGAAGAATCACCACGTCGCGCCGGGCCGCCTGGTGCACCTGATCCGGCAATGGGCCGAACGGACTAGGCCGCCATCGGATGCGCGGCAATGGCGGCTTCGGCCGACGCGCGCGCGGCCTGCAATGCCGCGTCGCCGCGCGCCGTGCCCTGCACCGAGAAAAACGTCACGTTCTTCAAGCCTATCGTGCCCAGCACATGCGTCAGGTACGGCGTCAGAAAGTCGGGCTGGCGCGCGGCCTCGCCGGAAAATTCTCCGCCGGACGACACCGCCACATACACCGGGCGATCCGGCAAGTTGCCGATCTTGCCCTCGGGCGTGATGCGAAACGTGCTGCGCACACGCACCACGTGATCGATCCAGACTTTCAACGCCGCCGACACCGTGAAGTTGTGCATGGGGGTGGCGATGACGATGTGGGTGGCCTGGTGCAACGCGTCGATCAGTTCGCTGGACTGGCGCAACGCGCCGCGCGCCAGCACGTCGTCGGCGGGGTCCATGGGCGAGGCCAACGCGGCGGCGTAATCGTCATCGACGTTAGGCAGGCGGGTAGCGTCGATATTGATGATGGCGGGCGTGGCGTTTCCGTGCGCACCGACCAGCCGCTGGATGATGTGTTGCGACAAGCGGTGGCTTTCGGACGCCCGACCGCGCGGGCTGCAATGAATGTGGAGAATGGTCATGCGGTGGCGGCGTCCAGGTTCTTGGAAAAGTGCAGGGCGGTGCTTAGCAGACCCTGGCGAAAGTAAAACCGTTGGGCCAGGGAATTGGCCAGGCCGGTATCCAGCACCAGCTTGGCGCAACCGGCCTGGCGGGCGATGTCGTCCAGGGCGTTCAACAGGCGCGCGCCCCAGCGGCCGCCACGGCGTGTGTCATCCACGATCAGGTCATCCACGTAGACGAAACGCCCGTAGATCAGGTTTTCCTGGTAGCGGTAGCCCGCCAGCGCCACCGCCTGACCCGCGTCGATACCGGCCAGTAGCCGATAGCCCTGGCCGCGCATGCGGGCGATGCGGGCGACAAAGTCGTCTGCGTGGGCAAGGTGTGGGCGCAGCTGGCGCATCAATGGCAGGCAGGCGCGCAGGCCGGCGTCGGTGTCGATGTGATTCAAGTCTGGGTCGGTCATGGAATGGGTGAGCGGTAAAAGTCGTGTCAGGAAAAGAAGCCATCAAACTTCAGCCGTCATCGTAGAAAGCCCATGCCATAATTTGAAGAGCCATAAATTGAACTTTGGACTATGCCATGATCTGCCGCCCCGACGCCTTGCCGCCGCTACCCGCCGGCAACCCCGACCCGCTGTATCGGCAGATCTATGAGCGGTTTCGCGGCGCCATCTCCGAAGGCACGCTCAAGCCCGGCGACCGCATTCCGTCGGCCCGCGCGCTGGCCAAGGAAATGGGCGTGGCGCGCGGCACCATCGAAGTCGCGTATTCGCTGCTGAGCGCCGAGGGCTACATCCAGGCGCGCGGCCAAGCCGGCACAATCGTCGCGCCCGACCTGCAACCCCTTGCCACCGCGCCCGCCGTCGTGCCGCCGGTCCAGGCCGCCGACGACGACCACGGCTGGCATCGGCCGGCGCGCATCCTGCCGTTTCAGATGGGCATCCCGGCGTTGGACGCGTTTCCGCGCAAGCTGTGGGCGCGCTTGGGCGCGCGCGAATTGCGCAGCCTGCAAGCGCCAGACCTGTCGTATCCCCCCGCCGATGGGCTGGAAAGCCTGCGTACGGCGCTTGCCGCGTACCTGCGCGTGGCGCGCGGCATACATTGCCAGCCGGCTCAGGTGTACATCACGTCCGGCTACAACTTCACGATGCAACTCATCATCCAGGCGCTGCTGACAACCGGCGACCGCGTGTGGGTGGAAGACCCGGGCTATCCCCCCACGCGGGCGTTGTTGGCGCAGGCGGGGCTGGAAGCCGTGCCGATACCGGTGGACGCCGACGGCCTGATGGTGGCGGAAGGGCTGGCGCGCGCGGAACAGGCCCAGGCTGCGGTGGTCACGCCCGCCCACCAGAGTCCGCTGTCGATGTCCCTGTCATTGCCACGGCGGCAAGCGTTGCTGGACTGGGCCGAACGTCGTCAGGCCTGGATCGTGGAAGACGATTACGACGGGGAATACCGCTACGTCAGCCGCCCGCTGCCTGCGCTGAAAAGCCTGGATGTGCAAGGGCGGGTGCTGTACGCGGGGTCGTTCAGCAAGGTGCTGTTTCCGGGGATGCGGCTGGCCTACCTGGTGGTGCCCCAGGCGCAGGTGCCGCGCTTTGACCGCATCAGCCGCCTGCTGTCGGGCGGCGCGGCGGCGTTCAACCAGGCGATCTTGACGGCCTTCATCAACGAGGGGCATTTTGGCCGCCATATCCAGCGCATGCGGCGGCTATACAGCGAACGGCGCGCGGCCACCGCGCGGGGCCTGAGCGCGGCGCTGGGCCCGCGCATGCGGATTGAACCGCAGCCGGGGGGCATGCATCTGGTGGCGCGCATGGAAGGCGGGCAGCGCGATCAGCCGCTGGCCGCCCGCATGTTGGAACAGGGGCTGTACGCGCACCCGCTGTCCAGATGGTCGACGCTGCCGGATCCCCAGCCGGGTTTGCTGCTGGGCTTTACGAATATCGTTTCGGAAAGCCAGGCGTACGACTATGGCCTGCAAATTCGCGCACTGATGTAGCGGGATTTTTGCGGACCAAGCCTAGCCCTCAATGCAGCCCGGCCTTGTCCAGCCCGAATGCCGCATCGGCCGAGCCGGGCACGGTACGAAACGCCACGTTCAGGCGGTTCCAGCCGTTGATGGCCACGATACGGAAAGTCAGGTCCGAAATTTCGGATTCCGATAATTGCTCGCGCACAAGGCTGTACACCTCGTCAGGCACGCCGTGCGAGGGCAGGGTGGTCAGCGCTTCGGTCCATGCCAGCGCCGCCCGCTCGCGTGCCGAGAACAATGTGGATTCGCGCCAGATGGCCACGTGGTGCAAACGCAGTTCGCGTTCGCCGTGAAGCCTGGCCTGCTTGACGTGCATGTCCAGGCAAAAGCCGCAGCCATTGATCTGCGAGGCGCGGATATCGACCAGATCGCCAAATTCCTCAATCACAGGCACTTTTTTCATTGCCGCACTGAATTCCATGTACTTCCTGGACAGTTCCGCGGACACCTGGAAGTAATTCAACCGCTGGCTCATAGACCTACCTTTTAAGTTGCTGTGGGGAAGACAATCAGGAAACCGTAGGATGCGGTAGATTGGCCCAGGCAGAAAGTGCCATAAATGATGTTTAGTTCTAGGCCATGCGGGCGGCAAGACTGGTGCTTGATACGCACGCGCGCCCCGGCTATAAGCTTGATCCATGGGCGGAAACCCGGCGCCCTGACCGACTTAGAAGCCACCTCATGCCGCACCCCCCATCCCACGACGAACACGTCGCCAACAAGCCCGCCACGCACGAGCGCGCGGAGGCGGCGCGCGGGTCCTGTCTGGAAGTGTTCCTGGTGTTCCTGCGCCTGGGCCTGACTTCGTTTGGCGGCCCGGTTGCGCACCTGGCTTACTTTCGTACGGAATTTGTCGACCGCCGCCATTGGCTGGACGACTACGCCTATTCCGATCTGGTCGCCTTGTGCCAATTCCTGCCGGGGCCGGCAAGCAGCCAGGTCGGCATGGCAATCGGCCTGCGCCGAGCGGGCTGGACGGGCATGCTGGCCGCGTGGCTGGCGTTCACGCTGCCCACGGCGCTTGCTCTGATCGGCTTTGCGATGGGGTTGGCGCATTTTGGATGGCTGTCGGGGTCAGCCGTCATACACGGCCTGAAGATCGCGGCGGTGGCCATCGTGGCGCAGGCCGTGTGGGGCATGGGCCGCACCTTGTGTCCCGACCGCGCGCGCGCCGGGCTGGCCGTGGCCGCCGCCTTGATTACCGTGGTACTGCCCAGCGCCTGGGGCCAGATCGGCGCCATTTTGCTGGGCGTTGTCGTTGGGGTAGCCGTGCTGCAATTGCCGCCCCGGCCCATCCTGTCCAACCCGGCTGAAGCCGTGTCGCGCCGGGCCGCCTATGTGGCGTTGACCCTGTTCGTGGCATTGCTGGCGGGCTTGCCGATATGGGCGGCCATGTCGGATTCGGCCATGGCCGCGCAGCTTGCCGGCTTCTATCGGGCGGGGGCATTGGTCTTTGGCGGGGGCCACGTCGTGCTGCCGCTGCTGGAATCGACGGCGGTGTCCGGCGGCATGGTTTCCAGCGCGGACTTCCTGGCCGGGTACGGCGCGGCGCAGGCCATGCCCGGGCCGCTGTTCGGTTTCGCTGCGTTTTTGGGCGCATTGTCCACCGGTCCGCTGACGGGCTGGGTGGGCGGCCTGGTGCTATTGGCCGCCATTTTCCTGCCGGGCGCCTTGCTGGTGGTGGGGGCCTTGCCGTTCTGGGAAAGCCTGCGGCGGCGCCCCGGGGTGCGCAACATGCTGGCCGGCGTGAACGCCAGCGTTGTCGGCATCTTGCTGGCCGCGCTGTATGACCCGGTGTGGACCAGCGCCATTTTGAACAAGGCCGATTTCGGCCTTGCCTTGCTGCTGTTTGCGTTGCTGGTGTATGCCCGCTGGTCCGCCGTGTGGGTGGTATTGCTGGCGGCGGGGGGCGGTTGGGCGCTGGCCTTTCTGTCCTAAGCCTGCCAGCGCGGCGCGCGCTTTTGCAGGAAGGCGTCGATGCCCTCGGACGCGTCCGCGTCCATCATGTTGCGCGCCATGACGTCGCCCGCGTAATCGTAGGCGTCGGCCAAGGCCATCTGGCGCTGCTTGTAGAACATCTGTTTGCCGTAGCGGATGGCGCTGGGGCGTTTGGCCAGGATGTCGGCCGCCAGGGCGTTGACGCGCGCGTCCAGCTCGGCCTCGGGCACGGCGTCGTTGATCAAGCCCCAGTCTTTGGCCTGCGCGGCATCGATGAAGCGGGCAGTGACCAGCATTTCAAAGGCGCGCTTGGCCGACACATTGCGGCTGAGCGCCACCGCCGGCGTTGAACAAAACAGACCCACGTTGATGCCGGACACGGCAAATCGCGCCGAGTCGGCCGCCACCGCCAGGTCGCAGCTGGCGACCAGTTGGCAACCGGCCGCCGTCGCAATGCCTTGCACCTTGGCAACGACGGGCACCGGCAAGGCCTGCAAACCCTGCATGACGCGGCTGCATTGGCGGAACAGCGCGCGGTAGTAATCCAGGCTGGGCTGGCTGCGCATTTCGCGCAAATCGTGCCCCGCGCAAAACGCCCGGCCCGCGGATTCCAGCACCACGCAACGCACGGTGGCGTCGCCGGCCAAGGCGTCGATCTGTTCCTGCAGGGCGGTCAGCAAGCCTTCGGACAAGGCGTTGAATTGCGCGGGGCGGTTCAGGCGCAGCGTCACCACGCCGTCGGTCGAGGTGCGCAACAGCAGGGCGTCGTTGTTGGGGAAATCGGGGGCCATGTCGTTTCCAGGAAGGTCGATTCCTGGATACTAGCGCAAGCCCCGCGCGTCGGTTCAGCTGCGTAACCGCCGCGCGATGGCCGGAGACAGCAAGAGCAAGGGCAGGACGATGACCGCGCCGATCAGGGCCATCGCCGCTTGCGGCGCCACGCCCGCATCCAGCAACACAGTGGCCACGATGGCCGACCCGCTCATCTGGAACAGGCCATACACGGCGGCGGCCGTGCCGGCGCGTTCGGCGAAGGGCTCCAGCGCCAAGCTCAAGCCCGACCCCAATGCCAGCGAAAAGCCCACCGTCAACACGGCAACCGGCAGCATGAACACCCAGGCCGCTTGCGGTATCCACCACCATGCGGCAGCGTGCATGGCCGATGCCAGCAACAGCGCCACCATGCCGACCCGCACCATCGTGTGGCGCCCAAAGCGCGCAATGAACGTAGGCGCAAGGAAGAACGCGGCAATGTTGATGGCGGCGTTGCCGCCGAACCAGGCCGAGAAGCCCAGCTCGGAATAGCCCAACTGCTGCACCAGCACCACGGGCGCGGCCGACACGAACACCAGGATCATCGCCATGCCCGCCATGCCGAACATGGCGAAGTACAGGAAACGCCCGCTGGACACGATCGGCAGGTACCGCCGCAAGCTGTAGAGCGCGCCGCGCGGGCCGCTGGGCGGCACGCGTGTTTCTTCAAAGCGTCGGGCCAACAGCACCATCAGGCTAAGCGCAAACAGCACCATGAAGACAAACGTGCTGCGCCAGCCCGCATGCACCGCCAGCGCACCGCCCAGCATGGGCGCCAACGCCGGCACGGAACACAGTGCGCCGTTCAGATAGCTGTACACGCGCGCGCCCACGGCAGGGCTGAAACGGTCACGCACCGCGGCAAAAGCCACCAGCGATGCCGAGCATGCGCCCAGGCCCTGGACCACACGGGCAACGTAAAACACATCAAGGGATGTTGCGGCCGCGCCCAGCGCCGAGCCGGCCAGATACGCCAAGGCGCCGCCCAGTGCGACCGGTCGCCGTCCATAGCGGTCGGCCAGGGGGCCGATCAGCATCTGGCCCAGGCCCACCGCGAAGATGAACAGCGTGATGCTGGCCTGCAACGCGCTGACGGGTTCACCAAATCCGGCGGCCATGGCGGGCAGCGAAGGCAGGTAGATATCGATGCCCATCGGCGTCAGCGTGACCAGGCCCATCAACAGGCCGATCAGCCAGCGTTGGCTAGAGGAAGATGCAGCAGACTTCATGTCAAGACTCTGGGGGCAATGCGCACCCGGGAAAACCCGACATTATCCATGAATGCCGCAGGGGACAGGTGTGCCTGTTTTGCGCTTGGGTGTCCATTGCGTGCATATCTGGCGGCTTTGCCAGGCCGGGCATAGAATATTTCGCCATGAGCACACCTGCCTTCCGACCCCGCATCGTCATCCTTTACTGCACCCAATGCCAGTGGCTGCTGCGTGCCGCCTGGATGGCGCAAGAGCTGTTGTCGACGTTTTCCACCGATTTGGGCGAAGTCGTCTTGCAGCCAGGCACGGGTGGCATATTTCAGATCACCTACAACGGCGACCTGATCTGGGATAGAAAGGGCGACGGGGGCTTTCCAGACGCCAAGATCCTGAAGCAACGCGTACGCGACCGGCTGGATCCCACCCGCCCGCTGGGCCATATTGACGGCCACACCGGCGGCGGGCTGGCTGGCCCGTTGGCCGACCCCGCCATCACGCCTGACGACTGATCCATCGCGCCACGCCTGTTGCATGGTGCCGCGCACACATTGTCATGGCTTGCCGTACGCATGTGGAACGCGTAGTCGCACGGCGATAACGAACAAGATCAGGCAGATACCGGCCATCAGCATCCATGCCGGCCGCAGCCCGGAAAGATGCTGGCGTATCACGCCCGCCGCAAAGGGAAACAGCGCGGCGATCAGGTAGCCCACACCCTGCACGAAAGAGGCAAGGCTGCCGGCCTGCGCGGGCGTGGCCGCGTGGTCCATCGTGACGATCAGCGACAGCGGAAACAGCGCGCCGATGCCCAGCCCGGCCAACACGGCGGCGGGCCATGCCAGCAAGAGGGGCGCGAAGAGCAGTCCCAGCAAACCCAGCAGCAGCAAACCGATGGCCATGAACAGCGCCATCCGGCGGTCGTGCAAGCGGCCGATCGCCACCGACACCAGCAAGCCCGCCCCGATCTCGGCCACCGTAACGGCGCCCAGCAATTGCCCGGCCGCCACCGGCGTCCAGCCCAAGGCCGTGTAATAGGGCGGCAGCCAGGCCAGCACCAGCGTGTAGGCGCCGGTGCCCAAACCAAAGAACACGGCCAGCAACCAGCGACGCGAAGGCGCGGTGTGCGCATGGCCCGCCGCGTTTGCGGTCGAGGGGGCCACAGCGCCAACCCGGTTCACCGCCAGCCAGCACAGCAACGCCGCGGCCGCGGGCATGGCCCAGGCGGCCAGGGCTTGCGGCCAGCCGACGCGCTGAGCCAGAACGGGCGACGCTACGCTGGCCCAGGCGGCGCCGCCCATGATGGCGGTGGAATACAGGCCCATGATGGCGCTGACACCGGACGAGAATTGTGCCTTGATGAAGTAGGGCAGCAGTGCCTGCGTGACCGCGATGCCCAGCCCGGCGATAACGCCCGTCAGCAACATCAGGTTGGCGTCACTGGCCCACAGACGGCACGCGGTGGCCGCCATCACCAGCGCTACGCCGACGGCGATGCCGTGATGTTCGCGCATCCTGCGGCGCAGCGGCGCCACGCTTAATGCGCCCAGTCCCATCACGAACACGGGCAGTGCTGTCAACAGTCCCGCCGCGCTGTCGGACAGCGCAATGGCGGCTTGAAGTTGGTCCAGCAAAGGGGGAATGGAAGCCAGGACGGGGCGCAGGTTCAAGCCCACGAGGATGATGGCGGCAATGCGCCAGGCGTTCAAATAAGTCGATGACACAACAGCTCCGTGGCCGGCGGCACGCGTGGCTGGGGGTTGCTGCAATGCCGTCCGGTAAAGTATCTTGGCGTCAAGATATTTGGATTTTATCTTGACGTCAAGATAAACGGAGAGAGAGAACCGTGGACAGAGCAAGCCGTGCCGTCGAGCAATGGAACCGCGAGCGCCCCGAGCTGGACGTATCCACAATGCGCGTGCTGGGGCGTTTGGGCGAATGCGCGCTGGTGATCACGCGCGACCGCATCAACCCGCTATTTGCGGAATTTGGCCTACAGCCGGGTGAATTCGACGTGTTGGCCACGTTGCGCCGTAGTGGCAAGCCGTACGCGCTGACCCCGACGGCGCTTTACGAAGACGCCATGATCTCGTCGGGCAGCATGACGAACCGCATCGACCGTTTGGAAAAGGCGGGCCTGGTGGCCCGCACACCCAGCCCCCACGATGGCCGCGCCACCCTGGTGATGCTGACGCGCGCCGGCATCAAGCTGATCGACGAGGCACTGTTGGCCCACCTGAAAAATCAGGCGGACGTGCTGGCGCCGTTGACGCAGGCTGAACAGGAACAGCTGAGCCGGCTGCTGGGCAAGCTGCTGAAGGCGTATGAGTGATTGCGATGGAGCAGGGGGGCGCGGGCGGGTGGCGGATGGCGCCCGTGGAAAAGCTGCACCGGTGCCCCGCCCGCAATGATCTTGTCACAGCCCCAATTCGGATAAGCCGGGGTGGTCGTCCGGACGGCGGCCCAGCGGCCAGCGGAATTTTCGGTCGGCTTCATTGATCGGCAAGTCGTTGATGCAGGCGTAACGATGGATCATCAGCCCGTCTTCGCCGAACTCCCAATTTTCATTGCCGTACGAGCGGAACCAGTTGCCGGAATCGTCATGCCATTCGTAGGCGTAGCGCACGGCGATGCGATTGCCGGCGTAGGCCCAAAGTTCCTTGATCAGGCGGTAGTCCAGTTCCTTCGCCCATTTGCGTGCCAAAAATGCGCGGGCCTCGTCCCGGTTCTTGACGAATTCCGCGCGGTTGCGCCACTGCGTGTCCAGGCTATAGGCCAGCGCCACCTTGTCGGGGTCGCGGCTGTTCCAGCCGTCTTCAGCCAGCCGCACTTTTTGCACGGCGCTCTGGTGGGTGAAAGGCGGCAGGGGTGGGCGGACGTTCGGTTGGGATGTCATGGGCGAACCTCTTGTGGGGGAAAAAGGGCGGCGGCGGCGCGTTGCGCGGTGGCGGTAACGGACACATCGCCCGTGACCAGCGCCACGGCGATAGCGCCGTCGATCAGCACGAGCAGTTGTCGCGCGGCTTCGTCCTGGTCGGCCAGGGCGGCCGCTTGCGTCAGGCCGCGCACGTGGTCCAGCAGGCGTGCCTTGTGCAGGCGCGATACCTCGCGGATGGGGTTGGCCGGATCGCTGATCTCGCCTGCCGCGTTGATAAAGGCGCAGCCGCGAAAGCCGTCGGATTCAAACCATTCTTGCAGCGCATCGAAAATGGACAACAAGCGGTCGCGCGGCGCGTCGGCCCGCGTGGTGGCGTGGACGAACCACTGCATCCAGCGTTCGTCACGCGCGGCAAGCGCCGCCGCCACCAGCGCGTCTTTATTGGGATAGTGCTTGTACAGCGTTTTGCGTGCCACGCCCGAGGTCTTCACGATGAGATCCATGCCGGTGGCGTGGATGCCGCCTTGGTAAATCAAATGTTCCGTGGCGCGCAGCAGCTGTTCCTGTGTCTGCGTCATGGGTTCAAAGGCGAAGGCGGGGGAGCTCGAGGAGGGCATGTCCAAACTGGAATTCATCGGAGAGAACCATCATTCTGCATGTAATGCGAGCATCGTAGAACGGTCATTCTCGGGCGTAAAGCTATATGCCTTAAGCCATTATCTGCTTGCTTTTTCACCGATAAATATGTTAAGATCTTTTAATTGCCAGCCAAAATAAAGCCAGCGCCTATAAAGGCAACGTCTATAACGGCAATGTCTATAAAGACAACGTCTATAAAGACACGTCTGAAAGAATAAGAATAAAACCGGCAAGGGCTTTTGGCCGGCAAACTCAGTTTGCTTTTTGTTTTGCATTGCCCCCTTTTGAATGCCCCGGCTGAAGCAGCAGTTTTCGCCCAAGCCATCCAGTAGTAACCCCTTAGTACCGCGCAATACCCCGCGCAGTACCCCCGCGCAAGACTACGCAATACCTTGCGCACCCCCCGCAATTACCGGGCATTCTTGGCACGCTTGAACCCGTGGTGCATTGCTTTGGCGGGAAAGCCACGCACCCACGCATAGGAGAACGCTCATGTCGCATCAACTGGTTGGTAAAAAGTGGCGCTTCGAGGTTCCGCCCCTGAACTGGACGGCCCCTGACGCGAACAAGGAATCGGAAATCGATTCCATCGACGCGGATTCCGAAACCTCTGAAGACAGCGATACGTCGCGGTCATCCAAGTAGTTCTTCTAGCTGCGCCCGCCCATGCGGGCGTAGTTCTTGCCTAGCAAACACCCAGACGGCGCGCCTTGTGTGCGCCGTTTGAACGTGTAGCGCGCGACTTCCTCTTTCCCCTTTTTGCTCGAATTCCGTCAACGCCTTGTCGCGTCGGCGGCTTTTCGCTTGGGTGCAAGCGTCGCACGCAGCATCACCTCTTTGCCAGTGAGCCTGGAATGCCTGAAAACACTTCGAGCAATCATCAAGTCCGACCCTTCGTTTACGCCACCTCGACGTCACGGTCATTGATGTTTTCGCACTCTGAGATCCAAAGCCGCATGTGGACGAAAGACCCGGCGGCGCTCAATCTGGAATACACCCGCATCATGATGGCGTTCTTGCTGTTCAACCCAAACCCGCGCCGTATCGCGATGGTCGGGCTGGGAGGCGGATCGCTGGCCAAGTTCTGCTATCAGCATCTGCCGTCCGCGCGCATCGACGTCTACGAAATCAACCCGCATGTAATCGCGTTGCGCGATTCCTTCCATGTGCCGCGCGACGACGACCGCTTTGCGGTCCTGCAAGGCGATGGCGCCGAATTGATCCAGCAATATCAGAACGAATATGACGCGGTGCTGGTCGATGGCTATGACATCAATGGCCTGCCGACCCAGCTGACGACCGACGCCTTCTATGAAGCCTGCTTCAACGCCCTGGCGCCAGACGGCATGATGGTGTGCAACTTTCATGCCTCGAACTTTCAGTTCAGCACGTACCTGGGGCGTATCAAGAAACAGTTCCTGGGCTCGGTCATCGAGGTTAGCGATACGTCTTGCGCGCACAGCATCGTCTTCGCCTGCCGGGGCGACACCCTTAAACGGCGCACGGGTTTGCCCAAGCGCAAGCCTGACGGCATGAGCGCCGACATGTGGCTATGCCTGTCGCCTACGTACTGGCCGATGCTGGTCTAGCGTCTGCGCTTGTCGGCCGCGCTTCAGCCCGCTGCCCTAGCCACTTTCGCGGCTGGGGCAGCGTTTTTAAGCAAGCCCGGCAAGCTGCCGGGCAGGGCAGGGCTTAGAAGTGGTGGCGCAGGCCCACCACCGATTGCAAGGTATGGGATTGCCGGCGATCCACCCGGTCCAGCAAAGCATAGAAGTTGGTGCGCTTGGACAGGTCATGCTCGTAGCCCAAGCCCCAGCCCTTGATGCGCGAACTGGTCGCCCGCTGGTAGGCGGCCAACACCTTACTGCTGCCGCTGACCGGCACGCTGACGCCGCCCACAAAGGTATTGACGCGGCGTACGCCCGCCGACGGCCCCACGTTCGGATTGCGCAGGTTGCCGTAGCCGGCATGCAACTTCATCCAATCGAAGTCGTAGGCGGCCGCCAGTTGTACGTTGCGCGAGTTCAGCTTGCCCGGCACGCTGGCGTCGGGATTCAAGTGTTCATAGGTCAGCGCGGTGGACAAGGGCCCGTCGCGATAGCGCAGGCCGGCGGTCCAGACGCGGTCGTGGTCGGCGGTGGCGAATTGATCGTTCTCGTGTGCCTCGAAGCTGTAGCCCACGCCTGCCTGCCATCCCGCCCAGACGGGCGTGCGGTAGATGAACGCGTTGTTGACGCGGCCGCCAGTGCCGAAGTCGCCGTCGTTGTAGCCGGACGTGACGGATGCCGACGCGCCGCCCCACGAGGTGCCGAACGGCGAGGCGACGCCGCCCCAACTATCGCTGAGGACCTGCTGGCGTCCCGCGCGCACTTCCCCAAAATCCCCCCGCAGGCCCAGATAGGCCCAGCGTCCGAACAGTCGGCCTTGCCCCTGCGTGCCGTCCGACGCGTGAAACCCGCTTTCCAAGCGGAAGAAGGCGCTGTAGCCGTTGCCCAGGTCTTCGACGCCGCGCAGGCCCCAGCGCGACCCGGATTGCGTGCCGTCGCGCATGCCCACATGCGAGCGCGACGAGGTGTCGGCGTTGTCATGCCTGCGTTCGAAGGCCAGGCCCAGGTCGATGACGCCATACAGCGTGACGCTGGTGGTGGACGCGTGTGCCATGCCGCCCGTCAAGGCGGCCAATGCGACGGCCAGCGCACCGCGCTTCATGCTTGCTGCTTTCATGAGTACCCCATGTTGATGTTGTGTTGCGTTGGACAAAAGGCTCCCTGGCGGCCGGCCAAAAGGCGGGTCGCTAAGGACGTGGAAAGCGCGTGGAAAGAGCGCGAAAAGAACGCGAAAAGAACGGCAGCCGGACGTGAAGCCGAAACCGGGAAGCCGCGTGAACGCGACGGCGAAGGCGAAAAAACCCGAAACGCGATTGCCCGTCAGCGGCTAGTCATTAACATCGCAATGACCATGGCGCATTATGGTGAGCGTCGCCGCGTAATCAAATAAGACGACTACGAATATGAGTGTCAGGGAGCAGCGTGAATGTCGTCATAGCCCTAAGCAGGACGAAATCACCGCAAGAAAACGACGGCCGTGCGGGGCGCGGTCGTCAAATCAGGATGCGTTGCGCATCCTGGGTCCGGTGTGGATGGCCTCCGGCACAGGCCGGCGCCTCACGCGCCGTGCACCACCACCCGGTTCCGTCCTTCCGCCTTCGCCGCATACAGCGCGGCGTCGGCCGCCTGGAAAACCTGCGCGATATCGCCGACCGACGTGCGCCATTGCGCCACGCCGGCCGACACGGTAATGCCGCCCACGCCGGACACCGGCTGGCCCGCCGTGTGCTTGCGCAGGCGTTCGGCCACGTTGGCCGCTTCTTTCACGCCCACATTGGGCAGCAGCATCAAGAATTCTTCGCCGCCACTGCGGCAAAGCACATCCGACGGACGCGAACATTGCCGCATCAGGTCGGCCATCCCGCGTATCACCTCGTCGCCCTTGGGGTGGCCGTAGGTGTCGTTCACACGCTTGAAGTGGTCGATGTCCAGCGCCACCACCGTGAACGGCGTGCCGGCCGTTTGCAGATGGTCAACCGCATCCTGCATGCCGCGCCGGTTGCGCAGCGCGGTCAGTGGGTCCGTCATGCTGGCCTGGTTCAGCTTGCCGATTTTGTCCTGCAAGCTTGAGATGCTGGCCATCACGGCGCGCTTGAGCCGTTCCGCCTCGAAGTACCAGGCCTTGACCGACTGCACGCGCTGCATGGCCACGCCCACATCGTGGTGTTCAACATTGGTGGCCAGCTGCGACAAGGGCAGGGATATCAGGCGCGCGCACCACCAGATGGCCAGCAGGAACGCCACGGCCAGGGGCGCCGCGTAGCCGATCAATGCCCAGATCAATTCGTAGATGGGTTCCAGCGTCACGTGCGCCGGCCGCTGCGCGATGATGCCCCATCCGCTTAGTGGCTCGGGCGCGTAACCGGCCAGCATGTCCACGCCCTTGGTGTTGATGACGCGTTGCGAGCCCGCCTGACCTTGGGTGACGGCCGCGACGACCGGATTGCGCATTACGTTTTCACCGACCCGCGTCGAGTCGACGTGATAGATCAGGTGGCCGTCGCTATCCACTACGAACAGGTAGGAACCATCCAGATAATGGTGCTTGCCCAGCAGTTGTTGCAGCGCGCTGTCATTGCGCAGATAGATGGTGCCCGCGATGTAGCCCAGGTATTTGCCGTCATTGGAATAGATGGGGTGCGACAGGTTGACCAGCATGTTGCCCGCGATCGACACATACGGCTTGCTGATCAACGGCTGCCGTGCGCGCAACGCGGCACGGCTTCCGGGGCTGTCCAGCCGCGTGCCCAAAAAATTGCGGAACGTCTGCGTCGTGGCCAGTAGGATGCCGTCCGCGCTGATGACGCCGACCGAGTTGAAGTCGTTGGCCTGTTCCTGCAAACGCGCGACTTCGGCGGCCAGCACATCGGGCGCGTCAACCTGCGTAGCCAGGTGGCGCGCGCTGTAGGCCAGTTGCTGTTGCGCCGACTTCAGAAAATTCGTGGTGCTTTCGGCCAGCTTGGCCGCGTAGACCCGGTTCGATTCCAGTGTGTTGGTGATGAGCTGGTCGCGCTGCACCAGATAGCTGGCGTACAGGGCATTGGCAGTGGCCGCGATGGCGCTAAGAACGGTAAGCGCAAGCACAAGCCCGCGTAGATTGATTCGCATGGAGTTTTAGTTGGGCGGGAATCAGGTAAGGACAATGGACGACAGGGCAACGAACGACAGCACAACGCCGGCGCGGCAGTGACGCGCGATGCGGAGCAGGCGGCGGCGCGGCCCCAGGTTTACGGCAAAAGGCGTGGGCATCTATAGGGCGTCGCGGTCGGGTTCGTCCAACAGGCGGGCGGCCGGCGAATGGGCCGCGGCGCCGGCCCGGAAGTACCCCATGACCGTCGCCACGCTGGCATGGCCGGTCATCGCCATGGTGTCGCCCAGCGGCACGTTCTGTCGACCCGCTTCGGTGACAAAGCCGGACCGCAGGCTGTGCGCGGAAAAGTCCCCATCCAGGCCGGCCAGCTTGCAGCGTTCCAGCACGATGTCGCGCACGGCGGCAGCCGCCAGTGGTTCACCGACGACGTCGCCGCGCCGTACCCGCCGAAAAATCGGGCCCTGGTCGATACCGCTGGCGGCAAGCCAAGCGTCCAGCGCCTTGGCGGCGGACCCGGTAATGGGTTTTTGGTCGTCGGCTCGGCGGGCGCCAGCCTGGTTGGTTTTGGATTGGGCCAGGCTGTATAGATAGCCGTCTGCGGTGCGTACCACGTTCTCAATCGTGGCCCGCACCACCTCGGATCGGCGGCGGCCGCCGCTGGCCCAGGCGAACAGCAACAGCGCGCGGTCGCGCAATCCCCGCAGCGACGCATCGCAGGTGGCCAACATGGCTTGCAGGGGTTCACGCGTCAGGGCGGCTTTCTTGGCGGGCGCCATGCCCCGGCGGGCGTAGGCGCGGCGCGTCTTGGCCAGCAATTCGCGTACGGAAGGCGCGCGGCAAGGGTTGGGACGGCCATGCAGCTCGTGCGCCTTCGACAGTACCGACAGGCGTTGCAGCAGCGTGTTCAAGCTGGGCGGCCCTAGCCGGCCTTTGGCCTTCAAGCGCACCAGCTCCTGGTCCAGCGCCAAGGGCAGTTCCCATTTCAAGCCTTGCTCCGTGGCGCGCTGTGCGTGGTCCACCACGAACTGGATCACGGCAGCCTCGGGCAAGGGCAGGGCGAAGCGCTGGCCGTAGCGCAGTTCGAACCAGGCGCTCCAGTACCGGATCGCGGCTCGGTAACTGGCCGCCGTGTTGGCGGAACTGCCTTCGCGCATCAGCCCGCGGACGGCGGCGTCCGCCTGGGTATCCAGGGCGTGCGGATCAAGCAAGGGCAGCGAAGCCAGCAGTTTCAACGACATCGGAACGGGCACGGGCAGCAAACGGGAAAGACTTCAGCACTATACGGAAGCAGCCGGGTTTCGGGCATGGCTTGGGACGGGACAAGCGCGGAGCAGTCGTTTTTGCGGCTTTTTTGCACCTATCCCGACGGATGCCGACCGCAAAACATAAGGTGTATTAAAACATACGTACGCTGTATGATATCAAACAGCGACACCGAGTAAGTCGCGATAAGGTTCCATTATCGTGACTAATCCAGCTTAAAACGCGCGCGGAATGCGGCGATGACAAGGAACCGGCAATGGCCACAGGAATCACCCAGAACGACGTTTGGACCGCCGCGGATGCGCTATTGCTGGAAGGGGCGCGCCCCACCATCGAGCGTGTGCGGCAGAAAATCGGCCGTGGCTCGCCCAATACCGTCAGCCCGCACCTGGAAACCTGGTTTCGCGCCTTGGGCGCCCGCATCAAGGACCCGGGCGCGTTTGCCGCGCCACCCGCTGTGCCCGATCCCATTGCCCAAGCCGCCACCCACTTCTGGGAAGCCGCTTTGGCCGAAGCCCGCGCGCAACAGGCCGACGCGTACCGTGAACGCTGGAAGGAGCTGGCCGACGAAGGCGAGCGGCTGGCCCAGCAAGCCGAACAATTGCAGCAGCGCGACGCCCAATTGGCGAATCGCGAAAAAGACCTGGAAGAGGGCCTGCGTGTGGCTACGGCACAACTGGCGGCCACGGAAGAGCGGCTACAGGCGGCAGAGCGAGCCGTGCGTCAGCGCGACGACCAACTGAAGCAGGCGCGGGGGCAATTGCAAGACGCACAAAGCGCGGTACAGACGCTGCTGACCGAAGCCGAAAAGATGCGGGGCGTGCATGCGCAGGCGGTGGACGCGTTGCAAGCCCGTCATGCAGCGCACGAAAGGCGCTGGCTAAACGAATTGGATGCGGAACGCGAAGCGGCAAAGAAGCTGCAATCCCGCCTGGACGACGCTCAGTCGGCGGCGCAGAAACAGGCCGAACAGCACCTGGCGGCATTGCGTCAGGCGCAGGACGCCCGGCGCACCGCCGAGAAAGCGGTGGAAGAATCGCGGGCGGAAAACATGGCGCAACAGGCGCGGCACGCCAGCGCTCAGGCTGCCGGCCAAGCCGCCCAAACGGCCATCCAGAACGCGCTGGCCTCCGCTCAGGATGCTTTGGCCACGGCGCGGCAGAACGAGCAGGCGCTTTTGGCGCGCCTGGCGGCAGCGGACGCGCAGGCGGCAGCGCTGCTGGCCCAGTTGCAGCAAAAGGATGAGCAGCTGGCCGAATTGACCCGCCATCTGATGGCCGACGCCGCCCAGCTCAAGCGCCCGGCCTCCCGCTCGTGACGGTGGGCTATCAACGCCCGACTATCAACGCCCGACTGCTAACGCCCGACTGTTAACGCCCAACTGCTGACGCCCAACTGCTGACGCCCAACTGCTGACGCCCGACTGCTGAACGCCCGACTGCTGACGCCCGACTGCTGACGTCCGACTGCTAACTTACCGCCGTTAACGCCCGGGGTAATTCCCCTGGAACGGCGTGTTGTCCGGTTCGCCGAAATTCTCCGAATGATAGTTGGCGTGATCCCGCTGCATGGCCGGCGCGCCTTGCTGGGTCGAGCTGTAGGAACTGGGTGCGGTGCAGCCGGTCAGCGTCACGGCCAGCAGCGCGGCGGGGATGACGGCAAAAAGGGTCAAGGACCTCATGGCATACCTCCAAAGAGATGCCGCCACGGGTGCGGCCGCCAGACAGTCCGGGGCCGTCGCCACCCCACGTCGGCGGCAAACGGCTGCCTAGCAAGCTGCATTCCCACCCGTGCGATTGCCCCTGTAAGTCGGCCTGAATTTGCGATAAATTCCGATAGACGTGTCCACGATGCCTCACGGGCATCCGCCCATTCGTAGCGATGCGTCGTCATGCGGGGCGCATTGGCCGCCTTGCCAGGAGCATCGGGTGAATCCACGTCCTACAGTTGATCTGGCCCGCATTCTGCTTCTGATTGTCATTCTTTCCGCCTTGATGATCGGCAGCCTTTATGTGCTTAGCCCGTTCCTGCCGGGGCTGATCTGGGCGACCACCATCGTGGTGGCGACGTGGCCGGTGCTGCGCGCGGTGCAGGTGCGCTGCGGCGGGCGCCGGTGGGCGGCCACGGTCGTCATGTTGCTGATTCTGCTGTTCGTCATCGTCCTGCCGCTGTATCAGGTAATTGCGACGCTGGCCGAGCATAGCGGCGCCATCATGGCAGCCGTCAAGAGCCTGCCCGACTACACCTTGCTGGCGCCACCAAGCTGGATCAGCAGTGTGCCGGTGGCCGGCCCCAGGCTGGCGCAGGAATGGCAGACCTTGTCCGATGCCGGTGCTGGCGGTCTGCTGGCGCGGCTGGAACCCTATCTGACCATGGCGGCCCGCTGGCTGTTGAGCCATGCGGCCATCGTCGGCGTGTTCGTCATGCACATGCTGATCACGATCGTCATCGCCGGCATTCTTTATAGCCGGGGCGATGCGGCGGCAGAATTCGTCAAGCGCTTCTCAAACCGGCTGGCCGGTGAGCGCGGCGTTGCGGCGGTACGGCTGGCCGGCGCCGCCGTGCGCGCCGTGGCGCTGGGTATCGTGGTGACGGCGGTGGTGCAATCCGTGCTGGGCGGGGTAGGGCTGTGGATTGCCGGGGTGCCGGCCGCCGGCATCCTGACCGCGCTGATGGTGATGCTGTGCCTGGCGCAACTGGGCCCGTTTTTGCCGATGCTGGGCGGGGTGCTCTGGCTGTTTCAGAACGACATGAGGCTGGCCGCCATTTTGCTGTTGATCTGGGCGGTGCTGGTGGCCATGCTGGACAACCTGCTGCGGCCCATGCTGATCAAGCGCGGCGTGAATTTGTCTTTGCTGCTGATCCTGTCCGGTGTGCTGGGAGGCATGTTTGCGTTTGGCATTGTGGGCCTGTTCATCGGCCCGGTGATCCTGGCGGTGACGTCGACCTTGCTTAAGGCCTGGATCGACGAAGTGCCGCCGCCCGCCACGCCCATCGACCTTCCCGACGCGTCCGCTGTCGCCGCCCCGGGCGACGTGCTGGCGCGCGCGGGGTCGGTCGGCGAAAAGGCGTAACATCTGCCTGACACGGCGGGCGCATAGCCCGCTTTTTTGCAACGCCCCGCGCAATACCCCATGACGATGCACCCGTTTCTGCCCCACACAGGCACCTTTCACCTTCTTCAAACCCCGGCCACGCCCGCCGCCCAGGGGCCGCGACAATGACCGAAAGCGTACGCCTGGCCAAGCGACTGGCCGCGGATCTGTCTTGCTCGCGCGGCGACGCCGAACGGTATATCGAAGGCGGGTGGGTGGCCGTGGATGGCAAGACGGTTGAAGAACCCGGCGCGCGCGTGGCTCCTGGCCAGACCGTTGCGCTGCTGCCCGGCGCCAAGCTGGAAGACATCAAGCCCGTGACGGTGCTGGTGCACAAGCCGGCCGGCACCTATGCCGACAACGAGCCCGGGTCCGCGCTGGACCTGATCATTCCCAAGAACCTGATGCCCGGCGACCGCTCGGGCCGGCGCTATCTGAAACGCATGTTCAACGGCCTGAAACTGGTCACGCCGCTGGAGCGCGCGGCCAGCGGCCTGGTCGTCTACACGCAGGAATACGCGGTGTCGCGCAAGCTGATGGAAGAGGGCAAGTTGGTCGAGCAGGAATACGTGGCGCAAGTCACGGGCAAGCTCAGCGACAGCGACCTGGCCCGCCTGCAACGCGGTATGGCTTTTGAAGGCCGCGCCGCCACGCCCATGAAGGTCAGCTGGCAGAACGAAACCCATCTGCGCTTTGCGCTGAAGACGCCGCCGCTGGGCTTTATCGAGTACGTGTGCGATACCGCCGGCTTGCAGTTGCAGCAGCTACGCCGCATCCGCATCGGCCGCCTGCCCCTGGCGGGCATGGCGGCGGGCCAGTGGCGTTATCGGCTGGATTACGAGCGGTTTTAAGCCGCGGCAAGCACTGAAAGCACTGAAAGCACTGAAAGCACTGAAAGCACTAAAAGCACAGCACGCACAGCAAGCCCCAGCCAGCCTCAGCACAAGCGAACCGCAACCATGACCCTGCCTGGCATGCCCCCGTTCCCTGCCGATTCCGGGCGCCGCGGATTTTTGAAACAGGGCGGGGCCCTGTGCCTGTCGGCGTTGGCGCTGGCCGGTTGCGCCGGCCGCGCGCCCACCGGCCATCACACGCCGGCCAACCCCGCCTTGCAACGGCCCACGCCGCCACCGCCCCCGAACGGCAAGGGCGCGTCGCCCGTGCCCGCTTTGCGGCCCGGCGCGCGCGTGGCGATCGTGGCGCCCGCGTCGGCCGCCACCAATGCCAGTGACGATGCCGCTGAATGGCTGGAAGCCAGAGGCTATGTCGCCCAGGTCATGCCCGCCAGCCGTGGCCGCCTGGACCCTCCCTACGAATATCTGGCCGGCAGCGATGCCGACCGGCTGGCGGACCTGCACGCGGCCTTTGCCGACCCCGGCGTGGGCGCCGTGTGGTGCCTGCAAGGCGGATTTGGCTCATGGCGCCTGCTGAATCATCTGGATTACGGCCTGCTGCGTCGGCACGCCAAGCCGTTCATCGGGTATAGCGACATCACCGCGCTGCACCTGGCCATCCAGCGTCATGCCGGCTTTGTGACGTTTCACGGGCCGATGCTGGCGCAGGACCTCTTGGCCGGCAAACGCGAGCCCACGGAATCCAATGTGTGGGCGATGGTCGGCGGGCAGATGGGGCCGGGCTCGTGGATTGCGCCCCCGCAGGATTCGTTACCCACCGAACTGGTGCCGGGCGTGGCCAGCGGCCGGCTGGTGGGCGGCAACCTGGCGCTGATCGCGGCGCTGATCGGCACCCGCAACGACATCGACACGCGCGACGCCATCCTGTTCATCGAAGACGTCAATGAAGCCATCCCCCGCGTGGACCGGCTGCTGGCGCAGCTGGCGGCGGCGGGCAAGTTCGACGGGGTAAAGGGTTTGCTGGTCGGCAATTTCACTCGGCTGGGGGTGCGCATGGACGACGATCAAGCGCAGGGGCTGCTGTACCCGCTGATTCTGGAACAGTTTCGGGCGCGCAACATACCGATCCTGGGGGCATGGCCCAGCGGTCATGGCGACCCCAACCTGACGCTGCCGCTGGGTGCGCAGGTGACGTTGGACACGGCGCGAGGCGCGTTGCGGCTGGACCAGGCGGTGGTGGTGTAAGGACTGGGTTCTGTCCTTATAAAATGCACCATTAATCGTACAAATACCGTATCTTTGCGCTATTAACGATTCATATATCCATGATAGATGACGCATTAATCGTGCATTTCCGTTCGCGCGGCTCTATTATTGCGTCATGAAAAAGAAGCTCGCCCCCAGTTTCGATGCCGCCGAGGCGCTAGTAGGCCTGGGCGCCAACATCCGCACCGCCCGCTTGCGGCGCGCGGAATCCGAAAGCGTCCTGGCCGACCGCCTGGGCGTCTCGCGCGCTACCATCGCGCGCCTGGAACGCGGCGACGGCGGCGTCTCGCTGGCCCTGGCCGTTGAAGCGCTGCTGCAATACGGCTATGGCGAACAGGTATTTGCGTTGGGCGACCCCGAGCAGGACGGCGTGGGCAAACGCCTGGACGCACTGCGGCGGCCAAGCCGGGGCAGCGGCGGCGCGCTGCACACGCATCGCGCCGATCCGTCCAAGCTCTAGGACGCATCCGGCATGGCATGTGCCCGCAAGCTCAAATCGGTGGAAAGCGAACTGTTCGTCTACGTCGACATACGTGGCGAAGCGGTGCTGGCCGGCGTGCTGACGCTGGACGACTCGTCTGAATCGCTGTTCTTCGCTGAATTCACCTATGTCCAGTCGTATGTGAACGACCCCCGCGCCTTCGCGCTGGACCCCTTGAACCTGCCGCTGATCGACGCCAAGACCACGTTTCGCACCGAAAGCCGCTATGAAACGCTGGGCGCCATCTTCGATGCCGCGCCCGACGCCTGGGGCCGTAATGTCATGCGGGTGGACAAGGCCGGCGCCCGCGTCACGGAAGACGAAGTGCTGCTACGCGGCCGGGGCATGGGCGTCGGGGCGTTGTTCTTCAGCGCGCGCCTGTTGACGCCCAACATGCGCAAAACCTACCGCTTGCCCGAAGTCAGCCAATTGGAATCCTTGGCCGATCTGTTGACCGACATCGATCAGGGCGTCAAGCCCAAAGGCTTGTACCGCGACATCCTGGGTAGTTCGTGGGACATCGGCGGGGCACGCCCCAAGACCATCGTGCGCGACGAAGCCGGCGAAATGTGGATCGCGAAGTTTCCGCGCCGGGGCGATTCCTACGACCGCCAGCGCATCGAATTCGCCAACCTGCAAATGGCGCGGGCCATCGGGCTGACCGTACCCGAAATCCGGCTGACGGAGACGCACCTGGGTGCGGTACTGCTCACTCACCGCTTTGACCGCGAACTGCTGCCGGCGGCGCCAGGCGCGACGCCCGTTGTCGCGCGCCGCCATTTTCTTAGCGGCGCATCGCTGATCAGCCCGCCCGTGCGCATCGGCAAACGGGACCTGGATGGCCCGGAGGGCAGGGCCACCTATGCCTATGCGCGGCTGGCTGACGTGACGCGCCGCATTTCGTCCAACCCCGTGCAAGACCTGAAAGAGCTATATGCCCGCATGGTGCTGAACGTGGCCGTGCACAACACGGACGACCACCTGAAAAACGTAGGCTTCCTGAAGGACAAGAACGCGCACACCTATCGCCTTTCGCCGCTGTTCGACGTCGTGACGCAGGAAGGCTCGGCGCGCCATTACCTGCATATCGGCACGGATGGGCGCGACAGTACGTTTCAGAATTGCCTGACGCAGTATCGGCGCTTCGGCCTGCGGTCAGAGGCCGCCGCGCAGTCCATCGTGGACGCGGTGCGCAGCGTGGTGGCCCAGCGGCACCGGTACTACGAGGCCGCCGGCATGGCGCCGACAGAGATCGCGCTGGTGGAATCCACCTTGGCGGCGTGGCGCGCCGGGCAGTAAGTCTCAGCCCGCCGTTGGCCCATGCCAATCCACCTGCCGCCCGTCCTTGACCATGCCTTCATGAAAATCCCGGCTTAGCGCGGCCAGCGTGACGCCGCCAAAACGCGCCATCAACAAGGCTTCGGCTTCTTCAAACGCCCCGTCCAGCGCCTTGTTCACGGCAGCTTCCACCAGGCAGCCCGGCGATTCGCTGCGGTTGCCCATGGCGAAGATCTCCGGCGCGCCCAACGCTTCATAGATGTCACGCAGGGTCACGGCGTTGAAGTCGCATGACAGCGTCCAGCCGCCGCCGTGGCCTTTTTCAGAGCTGACCAGCTGCTGGTCGCGCAGCCCCGCCATGATGCGGCGGATGACGACCGGGTTGGTCTGCATCACCCGACCCAGGTCTTCGGACGTCATCGGGCCGGGCGCCTCGGCCATATGAAGCAGGACGTGAAGCACGCCGGAAAGTTTGCTGTCTCTTCTCATGCAACGGATGCTATTGCATGAGAAGGCGCGGGGTCAAACCCGCGCGGCAATCATGCCCGCGTGGCCGTCCATGCACCCTTGCCGGCAGCCGTGCCGCTCATCGTCTTACCGTTGACCTGGCCGTTGTAGCGCACCCCGTTGACAGTGAACGAGATGGCGTTGCCGTCCAGCCGCGCGTCCGAAATGTCGCTTGCACCCAGCTTGCCGGACAGCATCTGGTAGCGCTGGGTCAGGCGCAGCGTCTGTCCGTCAACTTCCCATTTACCTTCCACCTTGGCCGGCACGATCCACAGTAGCGCCGTGCAATAGGTCGAGCAGTCCTTGGTGACCGTCTCGGAAGCGTCCGGCTCCCAGTCGCCCATGCGGAACGTGTTGGACACCACACGCGTGCCCGGCTTCAGTTGCAACAGCGTGGGGCGCAGCTTTTCATTGATCGTGGACAGCAGGAACATGGTGATGACGTCGGCTTTGGACAGGTCCGTCTGGAACAGGTCCGCCGCCACAAACGTGGCGCGGTCAGCCACGCCGGCGCGCTGCGCATTGCGGCGCGACAGTTCCACCAGGTCGGGGTTGTATTCGATGCCTTGCGCGGTCAGCCCACGCTGCGCCGCCGTGATGACGGTGCGGCCATCGCCCGAGCCCAGGTCCATCAAGCGGTCCTGCGGCGTGACCTTGGCCATGTCCAGCATCTTGTCCACCAGCGACTGCGGGGTGGGCACCCAGATGACGTCCTTGCCGTCCTGACCCACGTCCGGCACGTAGTCATCCTTGGACGCGCTCTGCGACGCGTTCTGGCCGGCGGACTTGGCGGCGGGCTGCGCCAGCGCCGACGCCACGAAAGCGAGCGACAGCGCCATGGCAGTGGCGGTGGCAATCAGGCGGAATCTTGACCGGGCCTGGGCATCGGCGGCGGGCAGGCGGCGGATGGAAACGGCTGGGCGGGGTGAGGCTTGCATGATGGCTCCTTGTGGATCGGATGGCGGAAGGTCAGCGGTCAGACGGCGTAAGTCATCAATCAACCCGGCAGGCGGGCCGGCTTCAAAAAATGCAGCAAGGGCACGCCGGCCGCCAGCACCGCCAGGCCGATCAGCGCCCCGGCGCCCGCATACACGGCGCTGGACACCACGAGGCCGGCGCAGGTCAGGCCCAGCAGCAACGGGGGAAGGGGGTAGAGCGGCACGCGGAACGGCCGGGGCCGTTGCGGATCGCGCTGGCGCAGCCGCCACACGGATGCCGCCACCAGCAGCATGAACAGCCAAAACACCGGCGCCGTATAGGCCACCAAGGTCTGCACGCTGTTCTGGCTGAACGCGCCCAGGCTCACCAGCGCCAGCGTGATGGCGCCCTGTACCAGCAGCGCGGCCACCGGCGTTTCGTTGCGTGCGCTCCAGCCGGATAACGCATGCAGCTTGGGCACGTCGCGGCCCAGCGCGTAATACACGCGTGCCCCGGTAATGATGGTGCCGTTGATGGTGCTTAGCGCCGTGGCGCAGATCGTCAGGCTGAGCAGCGCCGCGGCGTAGGGGCCCGCGGCCAGCTGCATCACGTCGGCGCCCAGCGCGGGGGTATCGCGCAGCCCCTGCAAGCCGAAGATCTCCAGCAACGCCAGGTTTGTCAGCACGTAGGCGCCCGTCACCACGGCGGTGCCGATCAGCAATACCCGGCTCATGTTGCGCCCCGGATCGCGCAGTTCGCCGCTGAGATAAGCGGCTTCGTTCCAGCCGCCGTAGGTCAGCAACACAAACACCATGCCCATGCCCATCAGCCCGGCCGGGCTGCCCGTCAGCGCCGCCGGGGTGGCCACGACGGCCGTGTCGCCAGCCGATGCCGACAGGCTGGCCACCAGCACCGCGCACAGCGCCAGCAGCGTCAAGACCGTAAATACCCATTGCAGCCGTTTGGAATAGCGGGTGCCCACCACGTTCAGCGCCGTCAACGCCACCACCGATATCGCCGCGTGCAAGGCCGGCCCGTGCGCGCCCAGCGGCATCAGGCGTTGGGCGTAGTCACCATAGATGTAGGCCACCACCGCAATGGCGCCCGTCTGGATCACCGTGCATCGCGCCCAGGCGAACATCAAGCCTACGCGCGCGCCCCAAGCCCGGGTCAGGTACAGGTATTCGCCGCCCGCGCCAGGGTAGGCCGACCCCAGTTCCGCGTAGCAAAGCGCGCCGACCAGCATCACCAGCCCACCCGCGCACCACAGCGCGATATACATCGCGTCAGAAGTCGCGTGCTGCGCCACCAGCGGCGGAAAACCGAAGATGCCGATCCCCACAACCACCCCGACCAGCACCACGGTGGCATCCATGACAGACAAGCCGGCGGGGGCGGCGCCGTCGATTGTCTTGGCGGCGCCGGTCATGGCCGGGCCCCGGGTGCGTGGCTGAATGTTGACGAACGCGGCGGGGCGACGCGCGGGCAGGGCAGGGTCATCGGAACCTCGCGGAAAGGGTCGGAAGCCAGCCACGCGGGCCAGTCTGACAGTTGCCTGAACAAGAACAAATTGCGACTGGACGGCAGCAGAAAAAGTTTCTGCGGGTTTTCCCTTTCCCAACTCCGTGTACGCGCCGTGGTGCATTTCACGCAGGTAGAATCAACATCATAAACATCCGCTAAGTTGTTGAATACCTTGGTAAATAATCTATCGTTAAAGTCAAATAGTTAAAGTAAATTCTTGGGTCTGCCCCGGCGGACCCATCCGGCAATCCCTGGTTTTTTTCTTTTGTTTACGTTCAGGCCCAGGCATGGCACTTGCTGGGATGCGCGTAAAAAAGAGGAGCTGATCATGGCAACTAGAACCATCTGGAAAGGGGCAATTTCGTTTGGCCTCGTCCATATACCGGTTGGCCTGCACACCGCCACCACCGACTCCGGCGTGGACTTCGACTGGCTCGACAAGCGCTCGATGGACCCGGTCGGCTACAAGCGCATCAATAAGCGCACCGGCAAGGAAATCGACAAGGACAACATCGTCAAGGGCGTGGAATACGAAGACGGCCAGTACGTGATCCTGTCGCCCGAGGAAATCAACGACGCCTACCCGCGCACCACGCAGACCATCGAGATCCAGCAATTTGTCGATGCCGGCGACGTGCCGTTCGTGTATCTGGAGCGCCCCTACTACATCGCTCCCATCAACAAAGGGCAGAAGGTGTACGCCTTGCTGCGCGACACGCTGACCAAGACCGGCAAGATCGGCATCGCCAAGGTAGTCATCCAGACCAAGCAGCATCTGGCCGCGCTGATTCCGTCTGGCGATGCGCTGGTGCTGAACCTGATGCGGTGGGGCGACGAGGTCAAGTCCATGGACGACCTGGACTTGCCCAAGGCGGGTTCCAAGGCCATGACGCCCAGCGCCAGCGAGCTGAAAATGGCCCAGATGCTGGTCGAGGATATGGCGGGCGAATGGGACCCCGAACAGTACAAGGACGAGTTCAAGGCCGCTGTCATGGAACTCGTGGACAAGAAGGTGAAGGCCGGCAAGACCGAAACCGTGATCGAGCCGCAAGAGGAAGCCCCCGCGTACGCCGATAACGTCATCGACCTGACGGAGTTGCTGCAACGCAGCTTGAAGGGCGGGGCGAAGAACTCCGGCGATGCGGCCAAGGGCGGCAGCAAGGAAAAGCCCGCCGCGAAGAAATCGGCGTCGGGCACGACAGCGTCCAAGACCTCTGCCAAGACCTCTGCCAAATCCTCCGCCAAGACGCCCACCAAGACGCCCACCAAGACGCCCACCAAGTCGGCCTCGAAGAAGACCACCACCAAGAGCGCAAAGACCTCGACCAGGTCGCGCAAGGCGGCGTGATATGGCCGACAGTCTTAAAACCTATCGCCAGAAGCGCAACTTCCAAGTGACCTCCGAGCCGATGGAGGGCGGGCAGGCCAATGAGGAGGCGCGCGCGTTTGTCATCCAGAAGCACTGGGCCAGCCGGCTGCATTATGACTTTCGGCTGGAGCTGGACGGCGCCATGAAAAGCTGGGCGGTGCCCAAGGGGCCGTGCTTTGATCCGTCGGTCAAACGCATGGCGGTGCAGGTGGAAGACCACCCCATTGCCTACAACCAGTTTGAAGGCCAGATTCCGGAAGGGCAGTACGGCGCGGGCAAGGTCATCATCTGGGACGAGGGCGTGTGGACCCCCGTGGGTGATGCGCGCAAGGGCTATCGCGAAGGCCACCTGAAGTTCGACCTGCAAGGCAAAAAGATGCAGGGGCGCTGGGCGCTGGTGCGCATGAAGGGCAAGGAAAACGACAAACAGCCGCCGTGGCTGTTGATCAAGGACCGAGACGCCCATGCCCGCCCGGAACGCGAATTCAGCGTGGTCGATGAAATGCCGGACAGCGTGGTGCCGCTGCGAGACAACGAGGGCTCCGATGCCGATACCGCCGGCGACGCCCGGTTGCCGGGCCGCCCGTCCGACCTGCCCGATACCTTCAAGCCCCAATTGGCCACGCTGGTCGAAGGGATGCCGCCGAACCCCGACGAATGGCTCTACGAATTGAAGTTTGACGGCTACCGCCTGCTGGCGCGCATCGAAGGCGATTCGGTCAAGCTGTACACCCGCAACGGCCACGACTGGAGCGCCAAGCTGCCCCACATCGTCCAGGCTTTTGCCCGGCTTCCCGCCAAATGGGCATGGGTGGATGGCGAAGTGGTGGTGCTGAACGAGCAAGGCGTGCCCAGCTTTCAGGCGCTGCAAAACGCCTTCGACAACGACCGCACCGGCGACATCGTGTTTTACGCCTTCGACCTGCCCTATATCGGCTTGCGAGACCTGCGCGACGAACCCCTGACCGTGCGCCGCGACTTGCTGGCGCAGCTGATGGAAACCTCCGACGACGACCACCTGCGCTTTAGCGCGGCCTTCAAGGAAGCGCCGTCCAACCTGGTGGCCTCGGCTTGCAAGATGGGGCTGGAAGGCATTATGGCCAAGCGGCCGTCGGCGCCCTATGTGTCGCGGCGCACGGATAGCTGGCTGAAGATCAAGTGCGCCCAGCGGCAGGAATTTGTCATCGTGGGGTACACCGCGCCGCAGGGCAGCAGGGAAGGGTTGGGCGCGCTGTTGCTGGCGGTGCACGAAGACGATGGCTCGCTGCGCTATGCGGGCAAGGTCGGCACCGGCTTTGACACCCAGGGGCTGCTTGCCTTGCACAAGCAGCTTGCCGCCATCCAGACCGACAAAAAGTCCGTCAGCGGCGCGCAGGCCAAAGGCGTGCAGTGGGTCAAGCCGGAATTGGTAGCCGAGGTCTCGTTCAGCGAATGGACCAGCGGCGGGCATATCCGGCATTCCGTCTTCCGGGGCTTACGGCAAGACAAGCCCGCGCGCCAGATCACTCGCGAACGGCCGTCGCCCCCGCCCGAGGCGGACCCGGCGTCCGATTCCAGCAAAGCGCCGGCGCGCAAGACGAACACGAAGACAAAGACGGCTGCCGGTGCCCAGCCGGACCGCCCCAAGCCCACCGCCCCCGCGCGCGCCAAGCCGGCCCGGCTGACCAACCCGGACCGCGTGATCGACCCGTCCACCAAGCTGACCAAGCTGGACCTGGCTCGCTTCTACGGCCTGGTTGCGCCCCTGATGGTCGAACATTTGAAGGGCCGCCCGGTGTCATTCCTGCGCGCGCCCGCCGGCATCGACGGGCAATTGTTTTTCCAGAAGCACCTGGAAGCCGCGATGCCGGGCGTCAAGTCTTTACCCAACCGGCTGGACCCGGATCATCCGCCGTTGCTGGAGGTGCCCACGCCCGAAGCCATCATGTCGGCCGTGCAGATGAACGTGGTGGAATTCCATACCTGGAATGCCGTGAAGACGGCCATCGACAAGCCCGATCGCGTGCTGTTCGACCTGGACCCGGGCGAAGGGGTCAAGTGGGCGACGATGCAGC
This sequence comes from Achromobacter semiaridum, assembly GCF_053543755.1. Lineage (NCBI taxonomy): Bacteria > Pseudomonadati > Pseudomonadota > Betaproteobacteria > Burkholderiales > Alcaligenaceae > Achromobacter > Achromobacter semiaridum. Next base: position 35,392 of record NZ_JBLVOL010000006.1, read on the forward strand.
AGGCCGCGCGGCTGGTGCACACCATGCTGGACGAACTGGGCCTGCAAAGCTGGCTGAAAACCAGCGGCGGCAAGGGCCTGCACGTCGTGGTGCCGCTGCGCCGCCAATACGATTGGGACACCATCAAGTCGTTCGCCCAAGCCGTGGTGGTGCATCTGGCCCGCACCCTGCCGCAGATATTCGTGTCCAAGAGCGGTCCGAAGAACCGCGTGGGCAAGATCTTTGTGGACTATCTGCGCAACGGCTTTGGCGCCACCACCGTGTCGGCGTGGTCGGCGCGGGCACGGCCCGGCCTGGGCGTATCGGTGCCCGTCACGTGGGATGAACTGGACAAGTTGTCCAGCGGTGCGCACTGGACCATCAGCAACATTCACGAACGGCTGGATTCGGCCAACACCCCGTGGGACGACTATGCGCCGCAAGCGGTGGGGCCTGCGATGGACGCGCTTGGCTTTGAGCGCGGGGCCTCATGACGGGCGCCGCCGGATTGCCGTCGCAAATTACCCGATTGCTGGGCGAACTTGCCGCCCCGATCGACCCCGGGGCGGCCCTGCGCCAGCTGGTGCAGGTTGGATATGACCAATTGCCGCTGCCCGGTGGCGGCGCCACGCTGGCCCGGTGGCAGGTTTTGGCCGCGGTGGCCGCCATTGACCTGAGCCTGGTCAAGCTTTATGAAGGACACACGGACGCGTTGGCAATCCTGGCCGAACTGCACGCCGCCGCGCCCCTCGCAAACTACGCCGCACCGGGCAGTATCTGGGGCGTGTGGTGCGCCGAACCGCCGGACTTCCGTGTCAGCCTGCTTTGTGGCAAAGAGAGCGGCAAAGAGAGTGGCAAAGAGGCGGGCATAGAGGAAGGCAAAAACGGCCGGCGGCCCCCTGGCGCGAATGCCACGCACGAGCCCGCTCCACACCCCACCGCGCGCCTGCGTGGCGTGAAAGCCTGGTGTTCCGGCGCGGCCACGGTCAGCCACGCCTTGGTCAGCGCGTGGGACGAGGCCGGCAGGCCGTGTCTGGCCGCCGTGCCGATGCACCAACCGGGCGTTACCGTTACCGACGAGGGCTGGCACGCCGTAGGAATGCGGGCGTCGGCCAGCGTGAACGTGGTGTTCAACGACGCCGTCTGTGTGCCGGTGGGCGCACCCGGCGCTTACGTGGACCGGCCCGGCTTCCTGCGCGGCGGCGTGGGCGTGGCGGCGTGCTGGTACGGCGCGCTGACGCGGATCGCCGCTGCCGTCCAGGCGGCCATACCGGCGCACTCTGTCGACCCGCACCGTCTGGCGCATATGGGCGCGATCGACGTGGCGTTGGACCAGGCACGCGCCGTCCTGCGCGAGACCGCCGCCGCCATCGACGCCAATCCCCAAGACACCTGCGCGCTGGCCTGCGCCCGCGCGCGGCTGGCGGTGGAAGCCGCCGCCACCGATGTCATTACGCGGGCGGGGCGCGCCTTGGGCGCGGGCCCGTTGTGCCGCGATGCCGGCTTTGCCCAGGTAATGGCCGACCTGCCGGTGTTCATCCGGCAAAGCCACGCCGAACGCGACCAGGCCGCGCTGGGTCTCATCGTTCGCACGGAGCAAACCCCATGGCAACTGTAGGCGTGGACCATTTCGAGGCCTTGTACCGGCAGCATCCCGACCCTTGGCGCATCGCCAGCGCCTGGTACGAGCGACGCAAGCGCGCATTGTTGCTGGCCTCGCTAGCGCGCGAGGAATACGCGCACGCGTTCGAGCCGGGCTGTGGCAACGGCGACCTGACGCTGCCGCTGGCAGCCCGATGCCGGCACGTATGCGCCGTGGATTTTGCCGGCACCGCCATCGACCGCTGCCGCGCGCGTCTCCACGAGCAGGGCATGGCCCATGTCGAGGCGTTGGCGCTGGAGCTGCCCCGCGAATGGCCCCCCGTGCCCGATGGCGGCTTTGACCTCATCATCGTGTCCGAGCTGGGGTACTACCTTGACGACACCGCCCTGACGGCGTTTTTGCAAGGCATCGACGGCTGTCTGGCCGCCGGCGGGGAACTGGTTGCCTGCCATCTGCGGCCCGATTTCGACGACCGCCAACAGGCCACCGACGCCTTGCATGACGCGCTGGGCTCTTTGCCCGGCATGACCCTGCTGTTCGAATACCGGGAAGACGTTTTCCTGCTGAACGGCTGGCAACGACAGCAGAAGGATGACGCATGATCGGTATCTGTATTCCCGCGCATAACGAAGAAAAGCATATCGACGCCTGCCTGCGCGCCGTGCTGCGCGCGGCGCACCACCCGGAACTGCGCGCCGAGGCCGTGCGCATCGTCGTGGTGCTGGACCATTGCGAGGACGGCACGGCCGAACGGCTGCGCCACTATCCGGTGCAATGCCTGGCCATTCAAGCGCGTAACGTCGGCGTCGCGCGTGCCCAAGGCGCCCGCCACCTGTTGCGCGCGGGCGCGCGATGGCTGGCGTTTACCGACGCGGATACCCGCGTGTCGCCACGCTGGCTGGTGGATCAGCTGTCATTGAATGCCGAGGTCGTGTGCGGCACCGTCGGCGTGTCGGGCTGGAGCGAGCACGGCGTGCACGCGCAGCGCGCGCGGCAGGCATTTGAAAGGGCTTATCAGGATAAGGACGGGCACCGCCATGTGCACGGGGCCAACCTGGGCGTGGCCGCGCACGCGTATCGCCGCATTGGCGGCTTTGATGCGCTGCCATGCAGCGAGGACCAGGCGCTGGTAAATAGGTTGCAGCAGGGCGGGGCGCGCATTGCCTGGTCGAACCTGCCGCGCGTCATGACCAGTGCGCGCCCGCATTCGCGCGTGGAAGGCGGCTTTGCCAGCGCGCTGCGCGGCGGCTGGGGCGCGGGCGGTAGCACCGGCTAGCGCCCCGCGCGCACCGCGTATTACCTCACCATGGCGCCATCGACATCGCCACGGACAGAACGACAACCAGTACCAGGAACAGCAGAATGTGCTTCGTGCGCATAAGACCTCTTGAAGTATCGTGACTAAGACAGGCAATCTCGTTATCAGCACAACTCATGCCCGGAGGCGATCGATGCAGGATGTCGTGCAATTGCGGCCTGAAGGCCTGTACTGCCCGGCCGGCCGGTTTTACATCGACCCCTGGCGGCCGGGGGGGG
>NZ_JBLVOL010000006.1:38554-39179 GCF_053543755.1 Achromobacter semiaridum
GCCCCCCACGCCCGCGCGGGCATGGGCTGTTATCACACCAGCGCGCAAGGCTTGCCGATTCTGCAATGGCGGCTGGGGCAGCAGGATTACCGGGTGCATGAATACGGCGAATCCTTCACGTTGGGCAATGCGCGCGTGTCCTTGCATTCGGCGGGGCACGTGCTGGGGTCCGCCCAGGTGCGCATCGAAGTCGACGGCCAGGTGTGGGTGGTGTCGGGCGACTACAAGCGCCAGCCGGATCCCACCTGCGCCCCGTTTGAAGTCGTGCCCTGCGACACCTTCATCACCGAAGCCACCTTCGGCCTGCCCATCTACCGCTGGCCCGACACGTCGGACGTGGCGCGCGACATCGTCCAATGGCGCGATCATTGCGCAGCCCGTGGCGAGGCCGCCATCCTCTATTGCTACGCGCTGGGCAAGGCGCAGCGCGTGTTGGCGGAACTGGCCCCATGGATCGACCGGCCCGTCTACCTGCACAGCGCCATCGCGGCCGGGGTGGACGTGTACCGCCAAGCCGGCATCGCCATGGCCGACACCCGCCTGGTGATTGACACAAGCGGTACGCGGGCGGGGGCTGCGGCGGGCGATCCCGCGGCGGGCGGTCCGGCGACGGGCGATCCCGCGG
>NZ_JBLVOL010000007.1:0-55121 GCF_053543755.1 Achromobacter semiaridum
GCGTGCGGGGGGGCGTGCGGGGGGGCTCGCGGGGGCGCGGCTGGGTGCTACCGCGGCGCTGCCTGCACTCGCCCGTCCGCGTGCAGATAACGCATCGCACCGTCGGCATGCATGGCCGGCACGGCCTGTCCCTGGCTCCAGCATTTCGCGATTGCGCAGGGCACGCCATGCACACCGTCCGCCGTATGCAGGGCCGCCGGCACGCCGATCCACGCATAGATCGGTTCATGCAGCCACGCGCCGTTCGCATCGGCGATGCCGATGTGCAGGCCATCCGGGCTGTGCTCGCTGGCTGGTTCCCTGGCTGGTTCGCGGGGTGGTTCGCGGGGTGGTTCGCAGGCGTGTTCCGGCGCTACCGCGCCCAGCCAGCCGTAGGTGTCGTTCCACATCAGGCCGAACAGCATCTGCTGCGTGCAGGGTAGTGTCTCGCGGCGCTCGACCATGTCGTAAACGCCTTGGAACCACTGGTTCCATTCGCCATGATCCACGCACCGCAGCACGCGTACATAGCGGCCGGCCTGGCCTGCGGGAGGTGGCGTGATGTCGGCGGGGTCGGGCGCGGGCAGCCAGATGATGTCAGCCAGATCGCCATACGCCACGGGAACGACGACATCGCCCTTGCCGTCCACGATGCCGCGACGATCGTCATCGGTCAGGACGCGTATTCGCATCGTGCCGCTTATCCACAAGCTGGCGGGATCGGACTCCGTATCCACGGGCGCCAGCCCGGCGTACAGGGCGTCCAGCACCAGGCTGCCCTGGGCGTCGATCAGGCCGCACAGGTCGCCGCGTTGCGTCACATAGGCGTGCAGCGCGTCGTCCCAGTTGATGTCGTCCCACACGGGCGCGCTGGCCCAGGCGCCGCGCCGGTCGATCAGGCCCCAGCATTCGGCTTGAAACGCGGGCGCCAGACCCCCTGGGGAAAAGTCGCCGGCTGACTCGAAAGCGGCGGGTATCGCCCACGCCCCCGACCTATCCACAAAGCCGATCTGGTCGCCTACCCGCGCCATCGCCAAGCCCTGTGAATAACTCCATACCTCGTCCAGCTGGCACAGCATCAGTTGGCGGCCGCTTGTGTCGATCAGACCCAGCTTGTCGTCTTTAAGAACGGCGGCAACGCCGTCTTCAAAACGCCAGATGGAATCGAATTGCGGGGGCAGCACCACGCGCCCGTCCTCGCCGCGTCCTTCGCGCACGCCCCACAAGTTGTCCACAGCAAAGCGATGCAGGCCATCGCCAAGGTGCGTGTCGTGGCGCATGACGGCGTGGGAGCCGTTGGAGGCGTTGTTGTCGTCGTTGTCGGGGTTGTCGGGGTTGTTGTCGTCGGAGTCGTCTTGGGCATCGGCGCCGCCCTCGACGTCGTCCTCTTCCTCATACCCGTCGAAATCTTCATAGCGCTCTCGCCGCGCGGGCTCCTGCTGATCGAAGTACGGATGCGCCAAACCGCCCAAGCCGACACGCCAAGCCCATCCGGATTCATCGTCGGCATCTTGTACGCCCAGCAAGCGCAACACTGCCGCGATATCGTCCGCCCGCATGCCGTCCTGCAAAGCCTGCCAACGATCCGCGCACAGCGTCCGCGCGTGAGGAGGCAAATACGCGTCCGCGCCATCCGCATGCAGCCATGCCAGTTCATCTAGCTCGGCGCTTATCCACAGGCAGGCCGCGCCGCCCGGCCCGGTCGGCCCAGCCCCGACTCTCCTGCCAGTTCGCACATCGATCCGTTCGTCCAGGTATGCCACCGCCGCATCCAGCTGCACACAATGCGGCGCATCGCCGCTTGCCGCGCGGCCCCGCACGAAGTCCGCCACCTGCCGCAATCGATCAAGCCCGGCTTGCGCGGGGGCGGCTAGCGCCGCCGTACCCGCATCGCCAAACACGCGCTGGGACGCATCAGCATCCCGCAAGGTTCCGTCGGCCAGCAACACCTGCCATAACGTGGGCAGATTGCCGTTGGCGGCGGCGATTTCTTCCGATGACACCTTGCGACCATCCCGTTCCGCCTGCAACGACAACCACGCGCGATTACCCATCACTGCATCCTTGAAGCACGCTGGCCGCGCGCCGTCCGCGCGTGACCCGTCAAAAAAGAAAGGCCAGCCCTTTCAGGCTGGCCTTGAACTGGCGCAGGCAAACGCTTACGCGTCGATGTTGCCCGCCGACAGCGCGTTGCGTTCGATGAACGCGCGGCGCGGTTCCACGTCGTCGCCCATCAGGGTTGTGAAGACTTCGTCCGCGGCGATGGCGTCTTCGATCTGCACGCGCAACAGGCGGCGCACCTTCGGGTCCATCGTGGTTTCCCACAGCTGTTCCGGGTTCATTTCGCCCAGACCCTTATAGCGCTGCTTCGAGATGCTGCGGTCGGCTTCGCTGCGCAGCCATTGCATGGCTTCGCGGAAGTCGGACACGGTCTGTTCCTTGCGCTTGTCGCCTTCACCGCGCGCGGCCAGCGAACGCGAACCGACCTTGCCCAGGAAGCTCTTGGCGGCCTTGGACAGGATGGCGTAGTCCGAGCCGTTGATGAAGTCGGCGTCGATGATGCTGACGCGCACGTTGCCGTGGTGCATGCGCTGCACCGACAGGCGATGGCGTTCGGTGGCTTCGTCAAATTGCGGCACCACTTCCACGCCGTTGCCGCTGACCGGGTCGCGCATGGCGTCGGCCAGGCGCTTGGCGGAATCGGCGGTGGATTCGGCCGTTTCCAGGTTGATCTCCACGCCTTCGGCCATGGCCGACAGCGCGCCCACATCGAACACCTTCGACAAGCGCGCGATGACGCCGTCGGCCGCCACGTACTGGCTGGCCAGATCGGTGAGCTCGTCGCCACGGATGATGTTGCCGCCCGAGATGATCTCGGCATCCTTCAACGCCAGTTGCAGCATGAACTGCGCTTCTTCCTGGTCGTCCTTCAGATAGCGTTCTTCGCGGCCAACCTTCACCTTGTACAGCGGCGGTTGGGCGATATACACGTAGCCGCGCTGCACCAGCTCGGGCATCTGGCGATACAGCAGCGTCAGCAGCAGGGTGCGGATGTGCGCGCCGTCCACGTCCGCGTCAGTCATGATGATGAGGCGGTGATAACGCAGTTTTTCCACGTTGAAATCAGGGCCGATGCTGGTGCCCAGCGCCGTGATCAGCGTGGCGATCTGTTCGCTGGCGATCAGGCGGTCGAAACGCGCCTTTTCCACGTTCAGCACCTTGCCGCGCAGCGGCAGGATGGCCTGGAACTTGCGGTCGCGGCCTTGCTTGGCCGAGCCGCCCGCGGAGTCACCCTCGACGATGTACAGCTCGCACAGCGCCGGATCTTTTTCCTGGCAGTCGGCCAGTTTGCCGGGCAGGCCCGCGCCTTCCAGCACGCTCTTGCGACGCGTCATTTCGCGCGCCTTGCGTGCGGCTTCACGCGCGCGGGCGGCTTCCACGATCTTGTTGCACAGCGCCTTGGCGTCGTTCGGGTTTTCAAGTAGCCACGTTTCCAGCGTGCGGGCCACGGCTTCTTCAACGGCCGGGCGCACTTCGCTGGAGACCAGCTTGTCCTTGGTCTGGCTGCTGAACTTGGGCTCGGGCACCTTCACCGACAGCACGCAGGCCAGGCCTTCGCGCATGTCGTCGCCGGACGTTTCCACCTTGGCCTTCTTGGCCAGTTCGTTGTCGGCGATGTACTTGTTGATGATGCGGGTCATCGCCGCGCGCAGGCCGGTCAAGTGCGAGCCGCCGTCGCGCTGCGGGATGTTGTTGGTGAAGCACAGCACGCTTTCGCTGTAGCTGTCGTTCCACTGCATCGCCACTTCCACGCCCACCGACACGCCACCGGCGGCCGATTCGGTGCTGACCGAAAACACGTTCGGGTGCAGCACGGTCTTGGCACGGTTGATGTATTCAACAAAGCCCTTCACGCCGCCCGAGAACGCAAAGTTCTCTTCCTTGCCGTGGCGTTGGTCCACCAGGCGGATCTTCACGCCGTTGTTCAAGAACGAGAGCTCGCGCAAGCGCTTGGAGAGAATCTCGTAGTGGTATTCGATGTTGTTGAAGATGATCGGGTCGGCCAGGAAGCGCACTTCCGTGCCCCGCATGTCCGTCGTGCCCGTCACGGCCAGCGGCGCCACGCGCGCGCCCTGGCGGAATTCCATCTGGTGGACCTGGCCGTTGCGGCGAATGGTCAGGCGCAGCCACTCGGACAGGGCGTTCACGCAAGACACACCCACGCCGTGCAGGCCGCCGGACACCTTGTACGAGTTCTGGTCGAACTTGCCGCCGGCGTGCAGCTCGGTCATGACGATTTCGGCCGCGCTGCGGTGAAATTCGTCGTCCTTGTGGATGTCCGTGGGGATGCCGCGGCCGTTGTCCGTGACCGAGATCGAGTTGTCGGTGTGGATCGTGACGACGATGTCGTCGCAATGGCCGGCCAGGGCTTCGTCGATGGCGTTGTCCACCACTTCGAACACCATATGGTGCAAGCCGGTGCCGTCGGACGTGTCGCCGATATACATGCCGGGGCGCTTGCGCACGGCCTCCAGCCCCTTGAGCATCTTGATCGAGTCAGCGCCGTAGCCGCTGGTCTCGGGAGTGGTGTTCTGCTGATCTGACATGTCTGGTTCGATAACGCTTTAAAGAACGGCCTGGCGGCCGGACCGCCCGCGAGCCCTCAGGCCCGCAAGCGGCACAAACCCACAAGAGGGGTGCGGATCAAATCCGCATGGGCATGACGACGTACTTGAACTGGTCGTCTTCGGGCAGGGTGATGAGCGCCGATGCATTGGCATCGGGCATGACCGACCACTGGATATTGTCGACTTTCACGTTGGCCAGCACATCAAGCAAATAGCCCACGTTAAAGCCCACGTCCAATGCTTCATGGCCGTAGTCGATGTCGATTTCTTCCTGCGCCTCTTCCTGCTCGGCGTTGGAAGACGAGATCTTCATCTGGTTCTGCGCAAGTTGCAGGCGCACGCCCTTGAACTTGTCGGTGGTCAGGATGGCGGCGCGCTGCAGGCTGCCCTGAAGCGCTTCGCGGCCCACCATGAAGTGGCGCGTGTAGTTCGTGGGAATTACACGCGTGAAATCGGGGAACTTGCCTTCGACCAGCTTGGACACCAATTCCACGTCGCCGAAACGGAAGCGGATCTGGCCCGGCGCCACATCAATGGAGACCACTTCGTCGGAGTCTTCCAGCAGGCGCTGCATTTCCAGCACGGTCTTGCGCGGCACGATCACTTCGTGGCGTTCGGCGATGCCGTCGGCTTCCGTCGAGCAATGCGCCAGGCGGTGACCATCGGTGGCGACGGCGCGCACACGACCCGGTTCAAACACCAGCAGCATGCCGTTCAGGTAGTAACGGATGTCTTGTTGCGCCATGGCGAAGTGCACCATGTTGAACAGATGGCGCAGCGTGCGTTGCGGCATGGTCAGCGAGACGTCCCACTGCTCGGGCTGAGCCACGGTGGGGAACTCGCTGGCGGCCAGCGTCTGCAACGCGAAGCGGCTCTTGGCCGACTGCACCGACAGCTTGTTGCTGGCCAGCGCCAGGCGCACGTCGCCGGTGTCCGGCAGCGCTTTCAGGATGTCGAGCAGCTTGCGCGCGGCAACCGTGGTGGACTCGTTGTCCTGGCCCACGCCGAAGTCGGCGTGCGTGGTGATCTGTACTTCCAGGTCGGTCGCAATGAAGGCAACCTTGTTGCCTTCCTTGCGCATCAGGATGTTCGCAAGAATGGGCAGGGTATGGCGTCTTTCGACGATGCCCGCCACAGTCGACAGCGGTTTCAGCAATGCATCGCGTGTGGTTTGTACGAGTTGCATGTTCATCCTTTTAGAGTTTGTTCCAACACGTGCAGGGTATGGTTGAGCTCCGCTTGTTTTGCGCGGGCGTCGGAAATCTTGCGTACGGCATGCAGTACGGTGGTGTGATCGCGCCCCCCGAACAGATCACCGATTTCCGGCAGGCTTTTCTGCGTCAGCTCTTTGGCCAGGTACATCGCAACCTGACGCGGCAAGGCGATATTGGCGGGCCGGCGTTTCGAGTACATGTCCGCGACCTTGATCTTGTAGAAATCCGCCACCGTCTTCTGGATGTTTTCCACAGTGATCTGGCCGTTGGACACGGACAGCAGGTCTTTCAGGGCTTCCTTGCAGACATCCACCGTCAGCACGTCGCGACCGTGGAAGCGGGCGTAGGCCAGGACCTTGCGCAGCGCGCCTTCCAGCTCGCGCACGTTGCTGCGCAGATGCTTGGCAATGAAGAAGGCCACTTCCTCGGGCATGGGCACGCCTTCGGACTCGGCCTTGCGCAGCAGAATCGCCACGCGCATTTCGAGCTCGGGCGGCTCGATCGCCACCGTCAGGCCGGAGTCAAAGCGCGAGATCAGGCGGCTGTCGATGCCCGACAGTTCCTTGGGGTACGTATCGCTGGTGATGATGATCTGCTTGCGCTGCGCGACCATCGCTTCGAACGCGTAGAAGAATTCTTCCTGCGTGCGGTTCTTGCCGGAGAAGAACTGGATGTCATCGATCAGCAGCAAGTCCAGCGAATGGTAGTAGCGCTTGAAGTCGTCGAACGCCTTGCGCTGGTACGCCTTCACCACGTCGGACACGTATTGATCGGCATGCACATAGCGCACCCGCACGCCGGTGCCGGCAGCGACCATCGCGTTACCGATGGCGTGGATCAAGTGGGTCTTGCCCAGGCCCACGCCGCCATACAGGAACAGCGGGTTATAGGACGTGCCGGGGTTCTCGGCCACCTGCAACGCCGCGGCGCGCGCGAGCTGGTTCGCCTTACCCGTCACGAAATTCTCGAACGTGAGATCCGTATTCAGGCGCGAACGCTCGTACACGATGTTGGCTGCGTCGGCGTTGACCGCCTGCGCAGCCACCGTGGTGGCGGGCGGGGGAGGGGCGGCCGTAGCCGGGGCCTGCATGGGCGGCGCGCCGCCCGCGGGCTGTGCAGCGGACAGGTGTGATTGATCGGGCTGCGGTGCACGCACGGGCGCGACCGGCATGCGCGGGGCGGCTCCATGAGAAGGCAACTCGAACAAGACCTGTACCGGTCGCTTGAACCACTCCGCGGCCAACGCTTCGATCTGGTGGGAAAAGTTCTTGCGCACCCAATCCAGCTTGAAGCGGTTGGGCGCGGCAACGCGCAGCACCGCCTGCGTTTCGTCGTACGCAAGCGGGACCAGCGGTCGTATCCACGCGCTGATTTGTTGGGGGGGGAGTTCCTGCTCAAGACGACTGACGCAGGTCTGCCAGAATTCTTTCATGTCGCTCTTATTCAAACCTCGATTCTACCTTGCCTGGGCTGGGGTTATCCACAGGGTAGGACATAAGCGTCTACACTGCCCAGGCTTAACTGTTTGACAAGACAGGGAAAACTTGCTGAAATGGTGGGCTTTTCCGAATTCTGTCTGTCAGAAGGTTTCACAGAGAGCTTAGCCGGAGTTGTGGCAAGTACCCTCCTTTCATAGGTTTGGGCGCTTACTGCACTGTCCGGTTTTTAGCTTTGCTGAATAGGTCGCCTGGGGAGAAATCCCTTGTCCAGAGCCCCGTCTATGCGTTGTTTTTTGCACCTGTTGCAAAAATGCTCACTAGATACCCGCTTCTGAATCCGCGACCTGGAACCCTCCGGGCAGGTCCCTTCTGACTTTTGTTCTTTTTGTGGATCGTCCATGAAACGTACCTACCAACCTTCCGTCACCCGCCGCAAGCGCACCCATGGCTTTCGCGTGCGCATGAAAACCCGCGCTGGCCGCGCCATCCTGAACGCCCGCCGCGCCAAGGGCCGCAAGCGTCTGGCTGTCTAAGTTCTGGTTTTCCGGTTCCTTTCCGGAAAAACCTGACTATTTGCACGGACCGGCCATATTGCAAGACCTCTCGCAATCTCGTTCTGGTTCCGCGCAAACGCCTGACCCGCAGTCCATGCCGCGCTCCACGCTTCCCCCGGAGGCGCGGCTGCATCGCCCCTCCGAGTTCGCCGCTGCCCTCAAAGGCCGGCGTCTTGCTCGAGGGGCGTTATTCATTGTGACTTCGGCTCCCAATGATCTGCCCCCCGGCCAGGATGCCTGTGCCCGACTGGGGCTGATCATCGCCAAGCGCTTCGCCGCCCACGCCAGTACGCGCAACGCCATCAAGCGGGTCATCCGCGAAGCGTTCCGCCACCGGCGTCTGGCGTTGCCGGCGAAGGACTACGTCGTGCGTTTGCATAGCAAAGTCGCGCCCACATCGCTGACCTCGCTAAAACGCTTGGTCAGAGCAGAAGTGGACGCTCACTTTGAGCGGATCTTGCGATGATTTTCAAAGCACTGCTTATTCTTCCGATTCGGTTCTACAGGTTCTTCCTGAGCCCCTGGATCGGCAGGCAGTGCCGTTTTACCCCCACTTGCTCGGCGTACGCGATTGAAGCAATCGAACGCCATGGCGCCTGGCGCGGCTTTTGGTTGGCGGTCCGGCGTATAGGCCGTTGCCATCCATGGTCGCCCGGCGGCTGGGATCCGGTTCCGCAATCTAAGGGAACCAATGGCCCCCCGTGCTGTTCCCACAGCCACCGCACCGAGCACGATTGACGCTAAACTGGCGGGCTTTGCTGGCCCGTATTCACTTCAGTAGGCACCATGGATATCCGACGAACCGTCCTCTGGATGATTTTTTCCTTTTCGCTGTTGCTCCTCTGGAACAACTGGCAAATCCATAACGGCAAGCCGTCCCTGTTCGGGGGCCCGACGCCCGCGGCCAGCACGGCTGAACCGCAGGCCGGCGCCAATAACGCCACGCCTTCGGTGCCCAGCGCCCCCACCTCCACGGCCACCGCGCCGTCGGCCGTGCCCGGCGCCGCCGCACCCGCTGCCGCGCGTTCGGAAGAAGTCGTCATCACTACGGACGTGCTGCGCCTGACGTTCGACACCATGGGCGCCCAATTGGTGCGCGCCGAGCTTCTGAAGTACCCGGCAACCGGCCAGGCCGACAAGCCCACCGTGCTGCTGGACCGTTCGGCCGGCCTGAACTACGTCGTGCAGTCCGGCGTGGTCGGCGCGCCCAATGGCCAGAGCTTCCCCACGCACCAGACGCCTTTCCGCGTCACGTCCACCGAACGCCAGATGACCGGCGACAACCTGGTTGTGTCGTTCGAAGGGGAATCGGGCGGCGTGAAGGTCACCAAGACGTTCACCCTGCACAAGGGCCGCTACGACATCGACGTGCGCCACGACCTGGCCAACGTCGGTTCCGCCCCCGTTACGCCCTCGCTGTACCTGCAGCTGGAACGCGACGGCAACGACCCGGCCGACACGTCCAGCTTCTATCACACGTTCACCGGTTTCGCCGTCTACTCCGAGCAGGACAAGTTCCAGAAGAGCACGTTCAGCGACATCGAGAAGAAGAAGGCTAACTACATCAAGCAGGCGGACAACGGCTGGATCGCCGTGGTGCAGCACTACTTCGCCACTGCCTGGGTGCCGCCGCAAGGCAAGCCGCGCACGAACGAACTGCTGGAAGTGCAGAAGAACCTGTACGCCGCCCGCAGCATTGAAGCCGTTGGCGAAATCGCCCCCGGTTCCGCCTCGCGCGTGGACTCGCACCTGTGGGTCGGCCCGCAAGACCAAAAGGCCATGGCGGCGCTCGCCCCCGGCCTGGAACTGGTGGTGGACTACGGTTGGCTGACCATCATCGCCAAGCCGCTGTTCACGCTGATGACCTGGCTGCACTCGTTGCTGGGCAACTGGGGCTGGACGATCGTTGCGCTGACCGTGCTGATCAAGGCCATCTTCTACCCGCTGGCCGCCGCAAGCTACCGCTCGATGGCCCGCATGAAGCAAGTGGCCCCGCGCCTGCAGGCCCTGAAGGAAAAGTTCGGCGACGACAAGCAGAAGCTGAACGCCGCCATGATGGAGATGTACCGCACCGAAAAGATCAACCCGCTGGGCGGCTGCTTGCCGATGGTGGTGCAGATCCCGGTGTTTATCTCGCTGTACTGGGTGCTGCTGGCCAGCGTTGAAATGCGCGGCGCGCCGTGGATTCTGTGGGTCCATGACCTGTCGATCCGTGACCCGTACTTCATTCTGCCCGCCATCATGATGGCCACCATGTTCCTGCAGATCAAACTGAACCCGACGCCCCCGGATCCCATCCAGGCCAAGGTCATGATGATCATGCCGCTGGTGTTCGGCGGGATGATGTTCTTCTTCCCGGCCGGTCTGGTGCTGTACTGGTGCGTGAACAACACCCTGTCGATTGCGCAGCAGTGGTCCATCACCCGCGCCATGCAACGTAAGACCGAAGCGGCGGCAAACCGGTAAAACCGATCTGCCCGAGCTTTGACGTCTGAAAAAAACCGGCCCCTTGCGGCCGGTTTTTTTATGCGCGCCAGGCGCCCGACGCCCGAACCTGTTCCTGGAGATGAGTCCATAGTCGATAGGTTTTAGTAATCGACAATGCTGTTTCAATCAACTTCACAAATGCAACCTTGGCCCCTATGATGTGTCCCACATACTGCCCAGCGTCCCGTGCCGGGCAGTATCCACAACACAGCACGGGCCCGCAGCGGCTCGCGCCTTCCAGAATTACGTACGGAGTGTGCTATGACCGACAAGAAGAATCTGACCACCGCCTCAGGCGCCCCGGTGGCAGACAACAACAACACGCTCACCGCCGGCCCGCGCGGCCCCGCGCTGTTGCAGGACTTCTGGCTGATTGAAAAACTGGCCCACTTCGACCGCGAACGCATCCCCGAACGCGTGGTTCACGCCAAGGGCTCCGGCGCCTACGGCACCTTCACCGTCACGCATGACATCTCGCGCTACACGCGCGCCAGCATCTTTTCGCAGGTCGGCAAGCAAACTCCGCTGTTCCTGCGCTTTTCCACCGTGGCCGGGGAACGCGGCGCGGCGGACGCCGAACGCGATGTGCGCGGCTTTGCCATCAAGTTCTACACGGATGAAGGCAACTGGGACCTGGTCGGCAACAACACCCCGGTCTTCTTCATCCGCGACCCGCTGAAGTTTCCCGACTTTATCCACACGCAAAAGCGCGATCCCAAGACCAACCTGCGCAGCGCCACCGCCGCCTGGGATTTCTGGTCGCTCAGCCCTGAATCGCTGCACCAGGTCACCATCCTGATGAGCGACCGCGGCATTCCCGCCAACCTGCGCCAGCAGCACGGCTTTGGCTCGCACACGTTCAGCTTCGTCAACAAGGACGGCGAACGCTTCTACGTGAAGTTCCACTTCAAGTCGCAGCAGGGCGTGGTCTGTATGAGCGACGAAGAAGCCGCCCAGGTCGTCGCGCATGACCGCGAAAGCTCGCAGCGCGACCTGTTCGAGAACATCGAAAACAAGAACTTCCCGAAGTGGACGCTGAAGGTGCAGATCATGCCCGAGGCCGAAGCCGCGACGTATCACATCAACCCGTTCGACCTGACCAAGGTTTGGCCGCATGGCGACTACCCGCTAATTGAAGTGGGCGTCCTGGAACTGAACAAGAATCCCGAAAACTACTTCGCCGAAGTCGAGCAAGCCGCCTTCACGCCGGCCAATATCGTGCCGGGCATCGATTTTTCGCCGGACAAGATGTTGCAGGGCCGCTTGTTCTCATACGGCGACACGCACCGCTACCGCTTGGGAATCAATCACCATCAGATCCCGGTGAACGCGCCGCGCTGCCCGTTCCACAGCTTTCACCGCGACGGCGCCGGCCGTGTCGACGGCAACGTGGGCGGTACGCTGAACTACGAGCCCAACAGCGCCGGCGAGTGGAAGGAAACGCCGTCCGCCGGCGAACCGCCGCTGGCACTGGACGGTCAGGCCGCGGCACGTTGGAACCATCGCGTGGATGACGACTATTACTCGCAACCGGGCAACCTGTTCCGCCTGATGACGCCGGAAAAGCAAGAGCTGCTGTTCGGCAACATCGGCCGCCATATGGCGGGCGTGCCGGAAGAAATCCAGCGCCGTCAGCTGGAACACTTCAAGAAGGCCGATCCGGCCTACGCGGCGGGCGTGGCCAAGGCGCTGGGTCTGACGCTGTAACGCGACAAGGCGACAAGGCGACAAGGCGACAAGGCGACAAGCCTGGAAAGCTGCCATTCCGTGGCACAAGAAAAAAGGGCGGTTCCACACGGAGCCGCCCTTTTTGTTTCAACGTTGCATGCCCCAGCGCCGCACCGTCAAACGCTCCAACGTGTCGAACGCCAGGTTTTCCACAAGCAGGCCGATAACCACCACCGCGGCCAGCCCGGCGAACACGCGATCTGTGTATAACTCGTTGCGGTTCTGAAAGATGTACCAGCCCAAGCCGCCCTTGCCGCTGGACGCGCCAAAGACCAGTTCCGCGGCAATCAAGGTGCGCCACGCGAATGCCCAGCCGATCTTCAGCCCGGCCAGAATCGCTGGCAGCGCGGCCGGCACCAAAATCTGCAACACATACCGCAACCCCGTCAACCCGTAATTGCGACCGGCCATGCGCAGCGTTTCAGACACGCCCAGAAAGCCCGCATACATGTTCAGCGCCAGCGCCCACAGCACCGAGTGGATCAGCACGAACACCAGGCTGCCTTCGCCCAGGCCGAACCACAGCAGCGCCAGCGGCAGCAGCGCAATAGCCGGCAGCGGGTTGAACATGGCCGTCAACGTGGACAGCAGGTCGCGGCCGAAGCGGGTGGATACCGCCAGCGTGGTCAACACAAAGGCCAGCACCACGCCTGCCAGATAGCCCTGCACCAAGACGCGCAACGACTGACCGGCGCGCGCCAGTAGTTCGCCATTGGCAATGCCCTGTACAAAAGCCTGCGCCGTTTGCCAGGCGCCGGGCAGCAACAGGTCGTTGTCGGTGTAGCGCGCAGCCAGTTCCCACACGCACGCCAGCAACGCCAGGATGAACGTCTTGCGCAAGGCGGCGTGCTGCCACAGCCGCTCTTGCCAGGGCAGGGGCGTCTCGGCTGTCTGCGCAGGCAAGGGCGGCAGGTCGTATTCCACTTCAGGGCGAATCGGGGGTGTGGCGGCGTGTAGCGTATTCATCGATTGTGCCCTTGCCTTAAGCCGCCGCGCGCTCGGCCACCGCCGGAGTCGACACCGGTGATTCGAACAAGAGGTCGTGGATACGGCGCGCGGCGGACTGGAAGCCGGCAGAGCCCTGCGTCTGCAAGCCATAGGCGTGCGCATTCAGTTCCGCCCGCACCCGGCCGGGGTGGGGTGACAGCAGCAGCACACGGCTACCCAATACCAGCGCCTCTTCGATTGAATGCGTGACGAACAGCAGCGTGAAGCGCACGTCTTCCCACAGCGCCATCAACTCTTCCTGCATGCGTCGCCGCGTCAGGGCATCCAGCGCAGCAAAGGGCTCGTCCATCAGCAATACGCGCGGTTGCATGGCCAACGCCCGCGCAATCGCCACGCGTTGCTTCATGCCTCCGGATAGTGTGTGCGGATAGGCGTCGGCAAAGCCGGCCAGGCCCACCTTGTCCAGGTAGTGCATGGCCCGTTCGTCCGCTTCCCGCCGACCCAGCCTGCGCGACGCCACCAACGGGAACGCCACGTTCTGACGCAGGGTTTTCCAAGGCGGCAACTGATCAAATTCCTGGAACACGACGATGCGGTCAGGACCCGGCCCCGACACGGTATGCCCGTCTATCGCGATGCGGCCTTCGGTGGGCGGGATGAAGCCGGCTATGGCCTTGAGCAGCGTAGATTTGCCGCAACCCGACGGCCCCAGCAGAATGAAGCGATCCGCCGCATGCACGTCAAAACTCACTTCGTGCGTGGCGCGCACGCGCCTTTCACGCGTCTTATATTCGATCGTCACCTTATCCACAGCCAGCAAGGGCGACGCTTTTTGAACGTTATCCACAGGGCCGGGCGCGATCAATGACATGTCAGCTTCCTTGCGCGGTCACCGCGTCGTCGAAGAAGTAGTCGCGCCAGCTGGCCGGCGCGTTCTTGATGGCTCCCACCTGATGCATGAATTGCGCCAGTGCGTACGTGTTCTGCGGTTCCAGCTTGAATTGCACGTCGGGGTTCTTGATGACCTTGATCAGAAACTCGCGGTCCTGTTTGGCGCCCGTCACACGCAAGTACGTGTCGGCGGCCTTCTCGGGATTGGCGGCGGCGAACTCGGCCGCTTCTTTCAATGCTGCCTGGAACGCCTTGTACGTCTTGGGGTTGTCGCGACGGAATTTCTCGGTGGCGAACAACACGGTGGACGAACTGGGTCCGCCCAGCACGTCGTAGGAATTGAGCACGATGCGCGCCTTGGGATTTTCAGCCAGCTCTTGTTCCTGGAACGGCGGGTTGCCGAAATGCCCGGTGATTTCGGTGCCCCCTGCAATGATGGCGGCGGCGGCATCCGGGTGCGGCAACGCCACGGAAATCTTGTCCAGCTTGTTGAATTGCGCGTCGCCCCACAGCTTGGCCGACGCCAGCTGCAACACGCGCGACTGCACCGATACGCCCACCGCGGGCACCGCGATGCGGTCCTTGTCGGTAAAGTCGGCAATGGTTTTCACATTGGGGTTGTTGGTGACCAGGTAATAGGGAAAGTTGCCCAGCGACGCCACGCCCTTCACGTTCTGCTTGCCGCGCGTGCGGTCCCAGATCGTCAGCAACGGTCCCACGCCTGCGCCCGCGATATCCACAGCCCCGGACAACAGCGCATCGTTCACGGCCGAGCCCCCTGACAGCTTGGCCCATTCAACCGAGATATCCACACCTTCGGCCTTGCCATGCTTTTCGATCAGTTGCTGGTCACGCGCGACATTCAGCAGCAGGTACACAATGCCGTATTGTTCCGCGATGCGGATGCGCCCTTCGGCCAGGGCTGGCGTGGGCGAGGCCAACGCCAACACCGCCAAGATCAACGCCAAGCCCGCCCCGGTAGCGGTTTGGATCAGACGATCGCGAAGTGCGGATGACATGCGCATGGTGTTCCCTGTGGATAAGTGCTTTGTGTCGACGGAAGCGCGTTTTCAGAACGGCACATCGCCTTCGATGGTCGTGCGGTACAGCTTTCGGCGCAGGTGGTCCGGCGTGCCGCCCGCCAGATGGATCAGCGAACGGTTGTCCCAGAACACCAGATCGTGTGGCTGCCACCGGTGGCGATAGATGTGTTCCGGGCGCACGCTATGCGCAAACAGTTCCGCCAGCAACGCGCGGCTTTCGTCTTCGGGCAGTCCGACGATGCGCGTCGTGAATCCTTCGCTGACGAACAACGCGCGACGACCGTTTTCGGGATGCGTGCGCACGACCGGATGCACCACCTCTTGCACCTGCGCAATCTGTTGCGCGCTAAGGTTGGGCCGCCAGTTGCCTTCTTTTTGCAGCTGCCCGTACTGCGCCAGGTACGAGTGCACGGCCCGCTTGCCGACGATGGCATTGCGCAACGCGGCGGGCAGCGTGTCATACGCCAGGTGCATGTTGGCGAACAAGGTATCGCCGCCTTCGGAGGGCAATTCCTGCGCGTGCAGCAACGAGCCCAGGCTGGGCAATTCCTTGTACGAAATATCCGAATGCCAGTACTTGCCCGCGTCCCCCAGGCCAATCGGCTTGCCGTCTTCCACGATGTTGGACACGGTAAGGATTTCGGGATGGCCGGGCAGATGAAACTGATGCAGCACATGGATCATCAACGGGCCAAAGCGGCGGCTGAAATCGATATGCTGTTGCGGGGTGATGCGTTGGTCGCGGAACACCAACAGGTGGTGGTCCAGATGCGCCTGATGCACGCGAGAGAAGTCCGCCGTGGTTAGCGCCTGAGACAGATCCAGGCCAATGAGCTCCGCGCCGACGGGGCCGGGCAGGGGCTTGATATCAAATGACTGCGCCCGAAGGGCGGGGGCGGCGTCTACTTCGCGCCGCAGGGCGTTGCTCTGGGACATCGATCGCTCCGTGTTGCCTTGCGGCCTATCTGGAACGATCGATTATGGAAACCGCGCCTTGTATCTCAAACGAAGTTATCGGCGTTTGATCAAAGCTGCACGTCATATAGAAAAAGCCGCGAGACAAAGGCTCGCGGCTTCATGCCCGCCGTCTATTAGCAAATAGCCAATCGGTTATTGGCGCGCCTTACGCGGCCGGCAAATAGGCCTCGACCAGCTTCACCCAATACGTCGCGCCCACCGGCAACAACGCGTCGTTGAAGTCATAGTTCGGGTTGTGCAGCTGGCACGGACCCATGCCGTGATAGCTTTCCATGCGGTGATCGCCATCGCCGTTGCCCAGGAACAGATACGCGCCGGGGATCGCTTCCAGGAAGAATGAAAAATCTTCCGCGCCCATGAAAGGCGGCATGTCGCGCAGCACGTTTTCCGCGCCGAACGCGTCTTCGGCCACCTTGGCCGCAAAGGCCGTTTCGTTTTCCCAGTTCACCAGCGGCGGATAGGCGCGCACGAAATCCAGCTCGCCCGTGCCGCCATAAACCTGCGGCAAGGTCGTGGCGATGCGGCGCATGTCGGACTCGATCTTGTCCAGCGTTTCCACCGAGTACGTGCGCACGGTGCCGCGCAGCACGGCTTCGCCGGGAATCACGTTATAGGCATCGCCCGCGTGAATCTGCGTGATCGACAATACCGCCTGTTCCAAGGGGTTCTTGCTGCGCGAGATCACCGTCTGCAAGGCGTGCACCATGTCGGCCGCCACGATGATGGGGTCAACCGACGCGTGCGGTTGCGCGGCGTGGCCGCCTACCCCCTTGATGACGATGTCCCAGCGGTTGCTGGAGGCCATGGTGGGCCCGGCCCGGAAGCCGAACTGGTTGACCGGCATGCCCGGCATGTTGTGGATGCCGAATACGGCGTCGCACGGGAATTTGTCGAACAGCCCGTCCTGCATCATGGCGCGCGCGCCGGCGTTGCCGCCTTCTTCGGCCGGCTGAAAAATGAACACGACGGTGCCGTCGAAATTGCGATGCGTGGACAGGTATTGCGCCGCACCCAGCAGCATGGCGGTGTGTCCGTCATGGCCACAGCCGTGCATGCGGCCGCTGATGGTGGACTTATGCGCGAAGCGATTGTGCTCCGGCATGGGCAGCGCGTCCATGTCGGCGCGCAAGCCGATCGTCTTCTTGCCGCTGCCGCCGCGCAATACGCCGACCACACCGGTCTTGCCCAAGCCCGTGTGCACTTCCAGGCCCCACGCACGCAAGCGTTCCGCTACCAGACTGGACGTGCGCGTCTCTTGGAAGGCCAGTTCGGGATGGGCGTGGATATCCCGCCGCAAGGCGGTCAATTCGCCGTGCGCGCGTTCGATTTCGTCTATGGTTTTCATGGCGTTTGAATGAAGAATTAGGGGATTCAGATACGGCTTTCAATCGCTCAATCGCGGGCGTGCGATGCAAACACGCGTTTTCATTGAAGGATTCTCGCGCTTCGCCTCGTTCACGTCCAGTACGGCCATGCATGTGGGCTAGGCCATATCGTTCAAGTGACAGGCGCTGTACTGGCCCGGCGATATCTCGCGCAACAGGGGGCGCTCTTCTTTGCAGCGCGGCATCGCATGCGGGCAACGCGGATGAAACGCGCAGCCGCTGGGCGGATCCAGCGGCGATGGCAGCTCGCCCTTGATCGGCTGATATGTGCGCCGCCCGGGCGTCAACGTCGGCAGTTCCTTCAACAAGGCCTGCGTGTACGGATGATTGGCGCGCTGAAATACAGTGTCGGTCGGGGCAAGCTCGACCACGCGCCCCAGATACATGATGGCCACGCGGTCCGAGATATGACTGACGACGCTCAGGTTGTGGCTGATGAACAGATACGTCAGGTCCAGATCGTCGCGCAGCTGTTCAAACAGGTTCAGCACCTGCGCCTGGATGGACACATCCAGCGCCGCCACGGCTTCGTCGCACACGATCACGGATGGCTTTAAGGCCAGCGCCCGCGCAATCCCGATGCGCTGGCGTTGACCGCCCGAAAACTGATGCGAATAGCGCTGCGCGAAGGACGGGTCCAGCCCCACCTGCCGCATCAACCCCGCCACGTAGTCGGCCTTGTCGCGGGATCGAATCAAGCCATGCGCAACGGGCGCCTCGCCGATGATTTCGCGCACGCGCATGCGTGGGTTAAGGGATGCGTAGGGGTCTTGGAAGATCATCTGCACGCCAAGCTCGTAGGCGCGCCGCAGGGTGCCGGTCATCGATTTCACCGGCTTGCCTTGGTAGAGCACATCGCCGGATGTGGGTGGCAAAATGCCGGACACGACGCGCCCCAGCGTGGATTTTCCACAGCCGGATTCACCCACGATGCCGATGACTTCACCCGGCTGCACGTCCAGGTCCACGCCGGCCACGGCGTGCACCACTTGCGTCTTCAAGCCCGCGCCCAGCAGGTTGGCGATGCGTCCGGCCAGGTCCACGGGCTGCACAAAGCGCAGCGCCACATCGCGCAGGGACAGGATAGGGGTGGCGGCGTCGCGTTGTGCTTCGCTCATTTGGGGTCTGGGTCTCCGGCATGCCAGCAGCGCACCCATTGCGCCGGGCGAACTTCAACGGGCCGCGGTTCGGTCAGACAGGCATCGGTGGCGCGCGGACAGCGCCCCCGGAACGCACAGCCTTGCGGCAGGTTCAACAGCGAAGGCGTCATGCCGGGAATCGGCACCAACGGCTTGCCGCGCGATTCCGGCGTGGGGATGGATGCGATCAAGCCATGCGTGTACGGATGCATGGGATGCGTGATGACGTCGCGCGTGCTGCCGGTTTCCACGACACGCCCCCCGTACATCACCGACACGCGATCCGCCAGGCCCGCCACCACCGCCAGGTCGTGGGTAATCCAGATCAGGCCGGTGCCGGTCTCGCGGCACAGCTTCTGCACTTCAAAAAGAATCTGCCCCTGAATGGTGACGTCCAGCGCGGTGGTGGGCTCGTCGGCGATGATCAGGCGCGGGGAATTGAGCAGTGCGATGGCGATCGCGACACGCTGGCGCATGCCGCCCGACAGTTGATGCGGATAGGCACGCAGGCGCTCTTGTGGCGACGGGATGCCCACCATCGTCAACGTCTGCAAGGCCCGCGCCCGCGCCTGCTCGCGCGATACCTTGTGATGCGCGCGCACGGCTTCGATCATCTGCGTATCCACGCGCAGCACGGGGTTAAGCGTCATCATCGGGTCTTGGAAAATCATCGCGATTTCCTCGCCCCGCAACTGACGCCAGCGCGCGGGTGTCGCGCCGCGCAGGTCTTCGCCATTCAGGCGCAGATGGCCTTCAACGATGCGGCCGGGTTCATCCAGCAGGCCCATCAATGAGAAGCCCGTGATGCTCTTGCCCGATCCCGACTCGCCGACCAGCCCCAGGATCTCACCCTCGGCCAAGGTCAGGTCCACCCCATCCACGGCCTTCACCACGCCATTGCGCGTGAAGAAATGCGTTTTAAGTCCCCGGACCTCAAGCACAGGCTGGGCCACGGCCAAGGGCGATTGCACGGCGTTTGTCTGCATCGCGTTCGTTCTCAATTTGCGTGACGCGGATTAAGCACGTCGCGCAGGTGGTCGCCCACCAGATTGATGGCGATGATGGCCAGCGCCAGCGCAATGCCGGGGAAAAACGATATCCAGTACTGGCCGGACAGCAGGTATTCAAAGCCGTTGTAGATCAGCATGCCCAACGACGGCTCGGTCACCGGCACGCCCACGCCCAGGAACGACAACGTGGCTTCCAGCGCGATGGCGTGCGCCAGGTCGATGGTGGCGATGACGATCAGAGGAGGCATGCAGTTGGGCAGCACATGGCGAAACAGCACGCGGCCCCACGATAAGGACATACAGCGCGCCGCCTCGACATATTCCTTGCCGCGTTCCACCAAGGCCGCGCCACGCGCGGCGCGCGCGAAGTACGCCCACTGCACAACGATCAGCGCAATGATCACCTTATCCACACCCTTGCCCAGAATCGCCAACAGCATCAGCGCAACAAGGATGGCGGGAAAGGACAACTGGATATCCACAATCCGCATGAGCAAGGCATCGATGCGGCCGCCAAAATAGGCGGCGATCAGGCCCACGGTGGCGCCGATGCCAAACGCGGCCAGCACCGAGATCGTGGCCACCATCAAGCTGGTGCGCATGCCGTACAGGATGGCCGACAGCAAGTCTCGCGCTTGGCCATCCGTGCCCAGCCAGTGATGCATGGACCCGTCGCTGCTTTCGCTGCCGGGCTTGAGCTTGGAATCCATGATGTCCAGCGATGCCAGGTCGTACGGGTTCTGCGGCGCGATCCACGGCGCCAACAGCGCCGCGCCGACGATGATCAGCAACATCACGAGGCCCAGCGTGGCAAGCTTGCTGGCAAAGAAGTCAGAGACGAAGCGGCGCCAGGGCGTTTGTTCTTTTTGGGCGACGAAGGTAGCGGCGGCGCTGGCGGGGTTGGCGGGGCTATTCATCGGCGGCTGTCCAAGCGTACGCGGGGGTCCAGCACCGTGTAGATGATGTCCACCACCAGATTCAACATGACCAGAAAGAACACGATCAAGAGCAGATAGGCCACGACCACGGGGCGGTCAAGGTTGATGATGGAATCGATCAGCAGCTTGCCCATGCCGGGCCACGAGAAAACCGTTTCGGTAACCACGGCAAACGCCATCACCTGACCAAATTCCAGGCCCGCGACGGTCACGACGGGGATCAGGATGTTCTTCAACAGATGCACGCCCAGCACGCGTTTTTCCGACAAGCCCTTGGCGCGCGCGAACTTGATGTAATCCATCGGCAGTGCTTCGCGCGTGGCGGCCCGCGTCACGCGGATGATCATGGCGCACTTGGCGATGGCGATTGTGGCGGCGGGCAGCGCCAGGCTCATCCAGCCACTTAACGTCAACACGCTGAGCTGCAACGAGCCGATGCTGACAGTCTTGCCGCGCCCGCCCGCGGGCACCCACCCCAGCATCACGGCGAACACCATGATGAGCATCAGCCCGACCCAGAAGTTGGGCAAGGAAAAGCCCAGCACCGACCCCGTCATGATGGCGCGCGAGCCGGGCGCCTGCGGCTTCAAGCCCGCAAGAATGCCCAGCGGCACGCCGATCAAGACGGACAGCAGCATGGCCACACAGGCCAGTTCCACGGTGGCCGGCATGCGCTCAAGGATGAGGTGCATGGCGGGCTCGCCCGTCAGGAAGCTGTTGCCGAAGTCACCGCGTACCGCCTGGCCCATGAAGATCAGATACTGCCGCCACAGCGGCAGATCCAAACCGAGCGATGCGCTGATGGCGGCGCGCTGCGCCTCGGTCGCCTCGGGGCTGGCCAGCATCGACACTGGGTCGCCCACCATGTAGATGCCTGCAAAGACCAACGCCGACATGACCAGCATGACGACGATGGTTTGCAGCAGCCTTCTTACGATTGTTGCCAGCACTGGAGACCGCCCGCGTTGCGCGTTACTTCTTCAGGGTTGCGAACTGCGCAAGCGTGACCTGGTCGGGGCGGCCCTGGTAGCGGATGTCGCCCTTCATGGCCCATACCGACAGTTCAAAGTGAACCGGCAGCATGGCGTAATCGTCCATCGCCATATTGCTGGCCTTGGACAGCAATTCGGCCCGCTTGCCATCGTCCATGGTGGAAGACGCTTGCTTGACCAGCTCGTCCATCTTGGGATTGGAATAGCGGCTGCGGTTGGTCGTGCCCAGACCCGCTTCCGGGTTGCGCGTGACCAGCAAGGACGTCAGCGCGTTGGACATTTCACCGCTGGTCACGGACCACCCCGCCAGATAGGCCGAGAACTGATAGCTGTCGCGATTCTTGAAGAACACCGGCGGCGCCATCGCGTCCACGCTGGTCTTCACGCCGATGCGTGTCCACATCGATGCGATGGCTTGCGCCACCTTCGAATCGTTCACGTAGCGGCCCGACGGCGCCCCCAGCGTGATCGAGAAGCCGTTGGGATAACCCGCCTCCTTTAGCAGAGCCTTGGCCTTTTCCACATCGGCCTTGGGCGCCTTCGAATGCTCTTTGCTGGAGCCGAACATGGGGTAGGGCAGCAGGTTGCCGGCGGGCAGCGCCACGCCTCCCATCACGCGTTCCACCAGGGCATCGCGATTGATGGCCAACGACAGCGCTTCACGCACGCGCTTGTCCTTCATGGGGTTCTTGTCGGTGCCCTGGATGCCGGGTGACGGCTCGGCGTACTGGTCCAGCGCCACATACACGACGCGCACCGACGGCGTCTCTTCCACAAAGAGCTTTTTGTCGCCCTTGAGCTTGGGCAAGTCGTCGGTTGGGGGGTCTTCGATCATGTCGACGTCACCGGCAAGCAATGCGGCCACGCGCGCGGCGGCATTGCTGATCGGGCGATACACCACACGGTCCCACTCGGGCTTCTTGCCCCAGTAATTATCATTGCGCGCCAGCACGAATTCGGCGCCGCGTTTCCACGACACGAACTTGTACGGGCCCGTGCCCACCAGGCCGTCGCCGCTGTTCAATTCAGTAGTGGTCTTGCCTTCGGCAGCCGCACCCGACGCGGCCTTTTTCGACATGATGGGCAACTGCGCCAAGTTCACCAGCAGGTTCGGCGCAACTTCCTTCGTGGTGATGCGCACGGTCATGGGATCCACCACTTCCGTCTTGGCGACCGACCCCAGGTACAGCGTGAACGGCGAGGGGCTGTTGGGCACTTTGGGCACGCGGTCGTAGGTAAACGCTACGTCCTCCGCGGTGAACGGCGTGCCGTCTGAAAACTTGACGTTGGGACGCAGCTTGAACGTCCACACCTTGCCGTCAACGGTCCACGATTCGGCCAGCGCGGGTTGGGGCTTTAACTGGGCGTCGGTAGCAACCAGGGTGTCGAAAATGGTCTGGGAGATTTGCGTATTCGGCGTTAACGCGTGGTACTGCGGATCCATCGATGAGGGCTCGGTCTTCAAAGCGATCACCAGATCGCGAGCCATAGCGGAACTGAATGTGCCAAAGGCCAACATCACCGCGGCCGAGCCGCAGGCCAAGACACGCGAAAACCGAGATGCCATCGTGATCTCCCAGAGTTGTTTCGGGTTTTGAACCTCGAGGCCACATTAACCAGCAAACAAGGAGCCGCGCAACAGTTATATTCCCCTATTGTTCTCGCTTCCCCGCCTCTCAGATATGTCCGCTTACGCCCCTATTGCCGCCATTGCCACCGCCCCCGGAAGAGGTGGCATTGGCGTCGTGCGCGTTTCTGGTGCGGACCTGTCCGAATTGGTGCGGCGCATTTTCCAACGCGAACTCAGGCCGCGCCACGCGCACTATCTGCCGTTCAAATCCATCGACGGCGAACTGCTGGACGAAGGCATCGCCCTCTACTTTCGCGCACCGCATTCCTATACCGGTGAAGACGTGCTGGAACTGCAAGGCCACGGTGGCCCCGCCGTGTTGCGGCGCGTGCTGGAAAGCTGCCTGGCGGCTGGGCGCGACCTGGGCGTGCGCCTGGCCGAACCCGGCGAATTCACGCGTCGCGCCTTTCTGAACGACCGCATGGATCTGGCGCAGGCCGAAGCCGTGGCGGACTTGATCGATGCGTCATCCGTGGCGGCGGCGCGAGGCGCCATGGCGTCCCTGTCAGGCGAATTTTCATCGCGCGTGAACGACCTGTCCGACCGCATCATTCACCTGCGCATGCTGGTCGAGGCAACGCTGGATTTCCCTGAAGAAGAAATCGACTTCCTTGAAAAGTATCAGGCGCGCCCCACCTTGGACGCGCTGACGGCCGACCTGTCCAAACTGATCGCGCAAGCCCGCCAGGGCGTCATCCTGCGCGAGGGCCTGCACGTGGTGTTGGCCGGCCAACCTAACGTGGGCAAATCCAGTCTGCTCAATGCGCTGGCGGGCGACGACATCGCCATCGTCACCCCCATTGCGGGCACAACGCGCGACAAAGTGGTGCAGGAAATCCATATCGACGGCGTGCCATTGCACATTGTGGACACGGCCGGATTACGCGAAACCGAGGACACGGTTGAGAGCATCGGCATCGCGCGCACCTGGCAGGAAATCGAACGGGCCGACGTTATTTTGCATCTGCAGGATGCAACGCAACCGGGCGATGAACTGGACGCGCAAATTACCGCGCGCCTGCCGCCCCGTACCCCGGTGTTGAAGGTGTTCAACAAGGTAGATTTGTTATCCACAGCGTTCACGCCGGGCGCGGGCGAACTGGGTATCTCCGCCAAGCGCGGGGCCGGCCTGGACGCGCTGCGCGCCGAACTCTTGAACATCGCCGGCTGGAACCCCGGCGCCGAATCGCCCTGGCTGGCGCGCGAACGTCACCTGCATGCCTTGCAACAAGCGGCTGAACATTTGGAACTGGCCGGCGAACACGCGGGTCAGGACGACCGGGTGCTGGACCTGTTTGCGGAAGAGCTGCGGCTGGCGCATGAAAGCCTGACGAGCATCACCGGAAAATTCACCAGCGATGATTTGCTGGGCGAGATTTTCTCCAGCTTTTGTATTGGTAAATAACTCGACACGGGCCTGATCTGCCAGGCCATATCGCAGATAGCTTTCACGATCTGCTCCTAGATGCGCGTCCCTAAGTCTCGTCAAGAAAACAGGATCTATCTCGCGCGCGTATCGGACTGTTCTTATTTACCAGGTTTGGCAGTTGCTTCTAAAAGTGGTCCTCGCTAATTGACGCCACGGACGACTACTAAAGTGGGTCGTCCCCAAGAGCACGCCATGCCCTCACCATCTGACTTGCCCGCAACCATCATCCAGCGATTAATCAGGGCTACGTTCAAGGCTACAAGCCCACCGAGATCGATAAGTTGTGCGGCTTCGACGAGAAGCGCAAGCCGGTCATCCGCGTGAACGGGGAGCGCATTGATCTATGACGAGCTGCTGGGCGTATGACAGACAGGGGGATCTAACGTCTGACTTAACAACACGATTAACAACATGAGCTTTTGCTCACATTATCCATTCAGCTTTCAATTCCCCTTGCTAAGTTCCGCCTTTCGGCGTCACCTCTCGACGTCAGTTTTTGCCGCCACTTTCCACGCCGCCCGCTGCGCGCGTTCGTTGTTCGCCAGTGATTTCGCATACACCGATTCCGGCCGTATCCGATGTGCAATGACGTATCCCGTAATGCAGGCCAACATCAGCGGCAGCATCACTTCATAGCTCAGCGTCATCTCAAAAATCATCAGCGTCGACATTAGCGGCGCATACGTGGTGGCGGCCAGCAACGCCCCCATGCCGACAACGGCATAGCTGGAAATTGCCGACACATCACCCGCCGGCAACAGCACTTGCAGGCCGCTCGCATACAGCGCACCCAAGGCCGCTCCCACAAACAGCGTCGGTGTGAACACGCCGCCGACCGCGCCAGACCCCACGCTGGCGCCCGTGGCCACTATCTTCATCAGCAAGATGGCCGCCACTGCCTGCCAGGCCCATTGCGTATGCAGCATGCTGTTGACCACGCTGTAACCATTGCCCCAGACCTGGGGGTTGACGACCGATAAGGCACCGACCACCAGTCCGCCCAATGCCATCCGGAGCCAGAGCGGGAGGGGCAACCGCGAAAACGCGGCGCGCGACAAATCCAGAAAGCGCAAGAATTGGGGCGCGAACAGCCCGGCGGCGACGCCCAGTCCCAGGTAATTGATCACTTCCCACCCCGACACAAATTCAAAATGGGGCATATGGAAGACGGCGTCGTAGTGCAGGATCTGCCGCGTGACGATGTTGGCCACCACCGACGACACCACAAGCGGCACCAGCGTGGCGGACGAAATCACGCCAAAGACGATCTCGGATATGAACAAGGCGCCCGCAATGGGGGCGTTATAGGCCGACGTGATGCCTGCCGTGGCCCCACAGGCGACCAATAGCCGCAGATGGCGTGGCGGCAGCAGCAGGAATCGGCCGGTCAGCGATGAAAACATGGCGGCCAGCTGGACCATCGGGCCTTCGCGCCCGATCGATGCCCCGGAGCCGATGGAAAAAATGGAAGACAGGCTGCGCGCGAGTGTCTGGCGCAGGCCAATGACGCCGCGGCCAATGGAAATGGCTTCCATATAGTCGGCTGCGCCCCGCTTTGGCAGCCACCGCGCAGCCATTTGCAGGACGAGACCGGCGACGGCGCCCCCCGCAGCGGGCAACAGAAACCGTTGCCAGGGGTCCAGCCCCCGCGCCAGCGACACCATGCCGCGCGGAACCTCTTCGCCGCCCAGCAACATTTGCGTCCAGCCCAGCAGTTCGCGAAACACCACGGTTGCCAGGGCGCCGAACAGCCCCATCAGCGCCGCCGCACACAAGGTGGCGGGCAGATTGTTGGCCACCAAGCGGGCCCTTAACCGGTACACCAAGCCGTGTTTCGCCCTGGATTTCATGAAGCTTTTTTCTATAGCCATCGCCGGATTTTACGGCGGAAGCTGCTCACTTTTTGTTCAGTCCCCTGTCAAGAAAGCGCCGGCGCGCCCCCTCGAATGCCCGGTCGCCCAAGTGCCTCAAAAGGCGATTTTGACCCCCTGCAAGGGCGAAAAACCCGGTAGGCAACGGCCGGTTTTTCGGGGTAAAAGTGCCGCTTTCCACCCCATTTCCCATGGCCGACCCTGTGGATAACTCCTAAGTAGCCAGGTTGTGCACATTGTGTGGAGGCAAGTTGAACAAGGTGGTGTTTTTGGGGGTGGCCGAAATGTTGTCCAACTTCAACTTTTTTCCCACACAGAGTTCTTGCACAGGCAAAAACCGCTGCAAGCTGATGAAAAGAATGAGGTTTTCAAGGTTAAGGTAGTTATCCACAGGCCTTATTAATCATTAGTCTTTATATAAAGAGAAATAAAGGAAAAGCCAAACATGCTTTCCCATTCCGCCCAGCCACTCCCCCCCGGACTCCGTCCATGCGCATCCTTCTGATAGAAGACGAAGCCGAACTTGCTCGCTGGCTGTCAAGAAGCCTGGCCCGACACGCGGGCTTTGTTGTCGAATGGGCTGACAACGGATTGATCGCCGAAAGACGGTTGGCAATCGAAGAATTCGATGCCGTCATCCTGGATCTGGGTCTTCCCGGGATGGACGGCCATGTTCTGTTGGCAAAAATTCGCGCGCGAGACGATCGAACGCCGGTGTTGGTCTTGACCGCGCGCGATTCCTTGGCCGAAAAAATTGGAACGCTGCACCTGGGTGCAGACGATTTCCTGCCGAAACCGTTTGTTGTGGAAGAGTTGGAAGCGCGTTTGATCGCACTGATTCGGCGCAGCCGGGGACGCGAACATCCGCGTCTGTCTCTGGGAAACCTGGTTTTTGAGACTGCGGCTCAAAAATTCATGGTCTCGGGACAGACTTTGCAGTTATCCCCACGTGAACATGCCGTACTTCGGGTGTTGATTCAGAAAAGTGGCGAGCCCATCAACAAGCAGCAAATTCTTGACCGCATCGTCACGGACGATGCGGACATCAACCTGGAAGCCATCGAGGTGCTGGTGCACCGCTTGCGCAAGAAATTGGCGGATACCGGTGTGCAGATCGTGACCATGCGCGGCATGGGCTACTGCCTGGAGAACCTTGTTGACAACTAGAAGTCCGAAAAAAACGGGTTTTTTCGCGGGAAAAAAACGTAATCGCACGCTGAAAACGCAGTTGCTCTGGTGGCTTATCCCCACCTTGGTGCTGGTGATGATGGGCGCGCTGTGGCTGTCCAACCATCAACTGCGCAACCAGGTCGACATTGCCTATGACCGGTCGCTGGCTGGCGCGCTTCGCGCGATCGACCACAACATATCCACAGCCAGCGGTGGATTAGCCATGGAACAGCCCTACCTGATGCTTGAATTTTTTGAGCTGACGGCCAATGGCAGCGTTTTCTATCGGGTCGCAACAGAGGACGGGCTGGCCGAAATCGGGCATCCCGGCTTGCCGTTGCCCGAGCAGCCGCTGGAATCGGGCGAACCGCGTTTTTTTTACGCGACCTACCAGGGCGCCCCCGTGCGCGTCGCCGCGCTAGCGCGGCCGATGGACCCGCCCCTGTATGCAAACAAGGGGGGACGGGTAATCGTGCAGGTTGCCGAGGGGCTGGAAGGCCGCCAGGCGTTTATGCACCAAGTGCTGTTGCGCTCGGTGGAACGAGACCTGGCCGTGATCCTGATCAGCGTGTTCGTCATCATCCTGGGGGTTTTCATGGCGCTGCGCCCCTTGGTTCGACTAAGGCAGGAGGTGGAAGGGCGTTCTGGAGACGATTTAAGCCCCGTCAGCGCATCCGAGATGCCAGGTGAGGTCCTGCCCCTGGTTTCGGCTGTAAACCTCCACATGGCCCGTTTTGCGGCCCAGGCGAGGGTGCAGAGCCAGTTCCTGGACGATGCCTCGCATCAATTGCGCACGCCCTTGTCGGTTTTGCGCACCCAAACCGCCTATGCCCTGCGCGAAACAGACCCCCAGGAGGTCCGTACAGCCCTTCTGGCGATGCAGGAGGGCTTGGACAGGGCCGTGCGCACCACCAACCAAATGCTCGCGCTGGCGCGCGCTAAGGACGCTCCCCTGGCCGAAAACGGTTTTGCGGCCGGGCCGGTGGATCTGGTTGAACTTGCCGATGCCGTCATCCGTAGCCTGTTGCCCGCCGCGCGGGCGCGCCAGCTGGACATCGGATTGGAAGCGGAAATCCGGCCGGTGTGCGTCAACGGCGCGGATTGGCTGCTGCGTGAGGCCATCACGAACCTGGTCGATAACGCCATCCGCTACGCGCGGCCGGCGGGCGAGGTCACCGTCACGGTGCGGGTGGAGGGGAACCAGGCGCATCTGGCCGTTGAAGACGACGGCCCCGGGATGTCCACCGAAGACATCGAGCGGGCTTGCGTGCGCTTTCGCCGTGGGGCGGCGGGCAAGAACACCTCGGGGGCCGGCCTGGGCCTGGCCATTGTCGGCACCATTGCCGGGAATCTGGGCGCCTGCCTCGTGCTGGAAAACCGCGCCCCCTCGCCCGGCTTGCGGGCGGCCCTGGTGTTTTCCCTGGCGCTTGCGCGCAACGGCGATCCGGATGCTGCGCCGCGTCACGAAATCGGCCGGAATTGAAAGGGTTTGGAAAGCTTCGATTTTGTACGGTAGGGTTCGCTGGGCCCATGCAGGCAAGGCATCGCCGGCCTGGCGGCATCAGCCATACCTAGACCTATAAAACCTGGAGAAGAGACAAATGCAGACCAGCCTGAAGCTGCGCCTGGCCGCCGTGGCGGCACTTGGCGTGATGACCTTGTCCCTGGGCGCCGCCCACGCCGCCGACGAGCCACGCCGCCCCGAATGCATCGCACCGGCTCAGCCCGGCGGCGGCTTCGACCTGACCTGCCGCCTGGCGACCGAGGGCTTGAAGCAAAGCGGTGCTATCAAGAACACGATGCGCATCGTCTACATGCCGGGCGGCATCGGCGCGGTGGCCTACAACAACATCGTGGCGCAGCATCCTAATGAACCCGGCACCATCGTCGCGTTCTCGGGTGGGTCGCTGCTGAACCTGGCGCAGGGCAAGTTCGGCAAGTACAACGTCGACGACGTGCGCTGGCTGGCGGCAATCGGCACGGACTACGGCGTGGCGGTGGTGCGCAACGATTCCCCGTATACCGACCTGAAAAGCTTGATGGACGCGTTCAAGCAGGACCCCACCAAGATCGTGCTGGGCGCCGGCGGTACGGTGGGCAGCCAGGACTGGATGAAGGCGGCATTGACCGCCAAGGCGGCGGGTGTGGACTTCAAGAAAATGCGCTTCGTGGCATTCGAAGGCGGCGGCGAAGCGGTCACCGCGCTGCGCGGCGGGCATATCCAGGCGTACATGGGCGATGCGGCCGAAGCGTTCACCATGTTGGAAGGCGGCGCGCCGATCCGCGTGCTGGCCGTGTTCAACGACCAGCGCCTGCCCGGCAAGCTGGGCACGGTGCCCACGGCCAAGGAACAGGGCTACGACATCGTCTGGCCCATCATCCGCGGCTTCTACGTGGGTCCAAAGGTGTCCGACAGCGACTACCAGTTCTGGGTCAACGCCTTCAACAAGGCGATTGCCTCGCCTGAATTCGACAAGCTGCGCCAGCAACAGGGCCTGTTTCCGTTCAACAAGACCGGACCCGACCTGGACGCCTACGTCAAGAGCCAGGTCAAGGTCTATGGCGAACTGGCGGATTCGTTCGGCCTGATCAAGAAGTAAGCCGGCCGCAAGGCCTACCCATCGATCGCGCCTCGCCGGCGCCCTCGCGCCACCCCTTTTTTTTCGCTGGCGCGCGGGGGCGGCCGCGTCCGCGCGTTCATTCACAACGGAAAGTGGATCATGAACGATCGAATCCTGGGCATCGGCGCACTGGCGCTGGCCGCCTTCATGACATCGGCCGGATGGGGCATCGAAGCCCCATTCGCCTACGAACCTGTCGGCCCGCGCGCCTTTCCCTTGTTGGTGGCGGCCATCATCGGACTATGCGGCCTGTGGCTGGTCTACAAGGGTGGCCACCCTGTTGAAGCGAACCCGCCCGGGGCCAACGGACGCATCGCGCTGATGATGGCGTTTACCGTGGCCTACGCCTTCCTGTTCCAGTGGCTGGGATTCATCGTTGCGACAAGCTTGATGACGATCTTCGTCGGTCGGCTGTTCGCCGGCGGCTGGATCAAGTGCGCCATCGGCGGCATCGTCATGAGCCTTCTCTTTTTCGTGCTGTTCGACAAAGTGCTGGACGTCGTCCTGCCGGGCGGCTTGCTGGAGACCCTGCTATGAACGGCATTCTTGATCATCTTTCGATCGGTTTTGGCGTTGCGTTTTCGCTGACCAACATTCTGGTTGCCATGATCGGTTCGTTTATCGGCACGCTGGTGGGCGTGCTGCCTGGCCTGGGGCCCGTCAACGGCGTGGCGATGCTGATCCCCATTGCATTCGCGATGAACCTGCCGCCGGAAACCGCCTTGATCCTGTTGGCCGCGGTGTACGTGGGCGCCGAGTACGGCGGCCGTATCACGGCAATTTTGCTTAACGTGCCCGGCGAGGCCAGCGCCATCATGACCACGCTTGATGGTTACCCGCTGGCGCGGCAGGGCATGGCCAACGTGGCGTTGTCGCTGTCGGCATGGTCGGCGTTTTTTGGCGCCATCGTGTCGGTGGTGGGCATCATCCTGCTGGCGCCGTTGTTGGCCAGATGGGCGTTGGCGTTCGGGCCGGCCGAGTACTTCGTGTTGATGATATTCGCCTTCTGCTGCCTGACCAGCCTGTTGGGAAAGCAACCCGTCAAAGGCGTGCTGGCCGCGATGATCGGCTTGTCGATTTCGGTGGTGGGCGTGGATGCGAACTCGGGTGTGTATCGCTACACGTTTGAATCCGTGCACCTGGCTGACGGTATTGATTTCGTGGTCGTCGTGATCGCGCTGTTTGCCGTCAGCGAAATGCTGGAGATGCTGGAAAAGGTGATGGCCGGGCATAGCGTCGAGGTCACGCCCAGCGGGCGCAAGATTTTCAATCTGAAAGAGCTGGCATTTACGTGGTGGAGCGTGGTGCGCAGTGCACTGGTGGGCTTTGGCGTGGGGGTATTGCCGGGGGCG
This sequence comes from Achromobacter semiaridum, assembly GCF_053543755.1. NCBI lineage: Bacteria > Pseudomonadati > Pseudomonadota > Betaproteobacteria > Burkholderiales > Alcaligenaceae > Achromobacter > Achromobacter semiaridum. The sequence continues at coordinate 31,427 of NZ_JBLVOL010000007.1, forward strand.
GGTGCCAGCGTGGCTGCGGCGGTCGCGTATTCGCAGGAGAAGCGCATCATCGAAGCGAAGGACCCCGACGCCAAGTTCGGCAAGGGCGACATGCGCGGCCTGGTCGCGCCGGAAGCGGCGGCCACGGCATCGGCGATCGGTTCCTTTGTGCCGATGTTGACGCTGGGCGTGCCCGGTTCGGGCACGACGGCGGTCATGATGGGGGCGCTGACGCTCTACAACATCACGCCCGGGCCGGTGCTGTTCGACACCAAGCCCGAACTGGTGTGGGGCTTGATCGCGTCGTTGTTCGTGGCCAACGTGCTGTTGTTCATCATGAACGTGCCGCTGGTGCGGCTGTTCTCGAAAGTGCTGTCGGTGCCGGGCTGGCTGATGGTGCCGGGCATTTTGTGCATCAGCTATATCGGCGTCTATGCCATCAATGCCGGCACATTCGACCTGCTGCTGGTGGCGGGCATCGGCGCGCTGGGATATTTCCTGCGCAAGTTCGGCGTGCCGATGGCGCCGCTGGTGTTGGGCGTCGTGCTGGGCAACATGATGGAACAGAACCTGCGCCGCGCCTTGTCGATGACCGACGGCGATGTGCGCGTGTTGTTCGCCAGCCCCGTATCGGTATCGATGTGGGTGGCGGCGGCGGCGGTCGTGGTGGTGCCCCAGATACTACGCCGCGTACGGCGTGCGCGAAAAGCAGCGGCGAACGCGGCTTGATGCATGCAACAGGGGCGCTCGCTGGCGCCCCTGTTGTTCGATTTATAAATATGAGCGATCACTCATATTCAGGTGTTGTGGTCTGGGTCCTGCCTCTGGCTAGACCTGCGCCAATCGTTCCAAAGCGGCATCCAAGGTCGCGTCCTTTTTCGCAAAGCAGAAGCGGACGATACGGTGGTTGGATTCGGCTGCGTCGGGTTGCCGATAGAAAGCCGAAACGGGAATCACGGTCACGCCGTGGCTGACGGTCAGGTCGCGGGCGAAGTCGGCTTCGTTCTGCTTGGAAATCTGGCTGTAGTCTGCAAGCAAAAAGAACGTGCCCGGGCTGGGCAGCGGCCGGAACCGGGTCTTGGCCAGACCTTCCGACAAACGATCGCGCTTGGCTTGGTAGAACGCCGGCAGATCCAGATAAGGCTTGGCATCCCGCATGAACTCGGCCAGCGCGAATTGCATTGGCGAGGGCACCGTGAACACCATGAACTGATGCACCTTGCGCAATTCGGCGCTGAGTTGGCGGGGCGCGCAGCAGTAGCCGATTTTCCAGCCGGTGGTGTGATACGTCTTGCCGAAAGAAGAAATCACGAAAGCGTGTGCGGCCAGCAGCGGACGACGCGCCACGCTGGCGTGCGGCTTGCCGTCGAACACGATGTGTTCATAGACCTCGTCAGAGACCAGCAGCACGCCGGTGTCTCGGACGATGGCTTCCAGTGCGTCCAGGTCGCTGTCATCCAGCACGGCGCCTGTGGGGTTGTGCGGGAAGTTCAGCATCAACAGGCGCGTCTTGGACGTGATGGCGTCACGCACGCGCTGCCAATCGATGCGGTAGTAGGGATCGGCTTCGGTGGGCGCGCGCAACGGCACCGGGACGGCTGTGCCGCCGGCCAGGCGGATCGCGGGCAGGTACGAGTCATAGCAGGGTTCGATGACCACCACTTCGTCGCCGCTGCCAACGGCGGCCAGCACCGTGGCCATCAAGGCTTCCGTGGCGCCGCTGGTCACCGTGATCTCGGTTTCCGGATCGTAGGCGTGGCCATACAGGGCCTGGGCCTTTGCCGCGATGGCTTCGCGCAGCTGCGCCACGCCGGGCATGTACGGATACTGGTTATGCCCGTTCGCCATGGCCTGTGTGACCAGGGCGCACAGTGCCGGATCGGGATCGAAGTCGGGAAAGCCCTGGCCCAGGTTGATGGCCTTGTGCTCGATGGCCAGGCGGCTCATGACGGTGAAGATGGTGGTGCCAACGTCGGGAAGTTTGGATCGGATCATGGTGGATGCGAAGGAATGCGCGATGGGCGAAGAGAGTTTTCGTAAGTATCCCACTAACTCATAATTCGTTTTTTTCGCGATGAGCGAAAGCGATGAAGGTAGATGGAATGGTGCGGCAAAACATGTTGTTGAGGGTGACGGCCGGATTTTTGATTGCGTTGATGGGCGCGCTGTTGGCGGTGTGGGCGCATATGCCCCTGCCGTGGATGTTGGGCGCCTTGCTGCTGACGGCGGCAACGCGCATCTCGGGTGTGGGCACCGCCTGCCCACGACCCGCACGCAATGGCGGCCAGTGGGTGATCGGGACGTCGTTGGGTTTGTATTTCACGCCGCAGGTGGTGGAACACATCGGCGGCAATGCCGGCCCCATCATCGTCGGCATGATGTTCGCGCTGGCGCTGGCGTTCATGGGCACTGCGATGCTTCGTCGTTATACGGACGCCGACTTCAAGACCGCGTGGTTTTCTTCGGCCATCGGCGGAGCCAGCGAGATGGCCAGCCTGGCGGAACGCCACGGCGCGCGCATCGACCGAGTGGCCACGGCCCACAGCGTGCGCGTCCTGCTGGTGGTGATAACGGTGCCGTTTATTTTCCAGTGGTGGGGCGTGGCGGGCCTGGATCCGACGGTGCCGGGGCCCACAACGGTGGACGTTGCGGGCCTGGCCGCACTGGTGCTGTTGACGTGCATGGGCGGGCTGGCTTTCATGAAGCTGCGCTTGCCGAATCCGTGGGTGCTGGGACCCATGCTGGTGGCAATGCTGTTGACGGTTTTCAGCATTGAGCTGTCGGCGCTGCCCGACTACGTGCCCAAGGCTGGGCAGCTGCTGATCGGCTGGTCGCTGGGGGACCGTTACCGCCCGGATTTCTTTCGCGCGGCGCCGCGTTTCATCGCGGTGGTGGCTGCCTTCACGTTGGGCGCCCTGGCGCTGGCTTTTGGCCTGGGCGCACTGCTCTCGTATTGGTCGGCGGCCCCGGCTCCGACGCTGATATTAGGGACGACACCGGGCGGTATCGCCGAGATGGCCATCACCGCCAAGGTGCTGCAATTGGGCGTGCCGGTGGTGACGGCGTTTCACGTTACGCGCATGGTTTTCGTGGTGATGGTGACGGGGCCGATCTACGCGATTCTGGCTCGGCGGCAAGGCTAATTCCGCGCTGCGGTTCTTCGGCCGAGTCTGAAAAAAGCGACATTGGGGTAAACAACAATATGAGTCGCCAATGCCGGATGAGTATGCTGATTCCGCAGTTGATTCAAGCAGCGCGCGGACTCGTTCTGTTGCTTGGCGACGAGCGAGAACACAGCAGCAACGCAGGGTTTTATACCGGTCGTTCAGTTCTCACGGCGTCCCCCTTGATTCATTGCATTTCAAGTTAATTACAGGACGCTAGAGAAAATGGCTCAGAAGGGCAAAGTTAAGTGGTTCAACGCTGACAAGGGTTATGGTTTCATCACCCCGGATGCTGGCGGAACCGAAGTTTTCGCACACTTTTCCGCCATCCAGGGCCGCGGCTATCGCAGCCTGAACGAAGGCCAGGAAGTCGAATTCGAAGTTAAGGATGGTCCGAAAGGACCTCAAGCGGCCGAAATTCGCCCGCTCTAAATCGGGAAATCCCTTTTCCCGTCTGCCAGGTCCAAACCTGGCTACAACGCCCCAAGATCTCCGGATCTGGGGCGTTGTTTCATTTGGGCGTGCCGCGCATTACACGCGCTGGGTTTAGGATTTTGGCACACTGCGTTAGTGGTCACTAACTTGTTCTCAAGCCTTGGATAACTCTGTGGATAATTATTTTTGAGCATCAAGGTTTGGATGCTCATTAATGAAGCACACGGCTTGGTATATACGGGGTTTTGCACAGATTTTGTATTTTCGCCATTTACGTGATCAGCCTCGCCAAGCGCGGCGGGAACGGCGGTGTGATACTTGCACGCGAGCAAGGGAAAAGGGCGTTTTCCCAGGGGAAGAGGACCGCAGCGCGGCTTTTCAGCGTGCTTGTCGGCAGAGCAGGTTTGCCGCTGGCGAACGGTTTAGCGGCCGTTTCTGCCGGCCTTTTTTTCATTTCGGCGCGGTTGTTCACAAAGATATCCCCATCCCGGTTATGCACAGGTTGTTGGCCGAAAATGCCAAAAATAGACTGCGCTGCCTGTGGATAGCTTTGGGGATATGAAACCCGACCGGCCCTTTCGATATCGCTTGAAGCCGGCGCGATTGTCATTCTGGTTGTGAATCCGGCCGGCGTTTCCAGTCCCCAGCTGATTGGATCGCGCGTATAGGTACTCGAGCGGCGCGATCCACCCTGCGAGTTTTCCACAGGGTTCACATGAAACCGCTAGCCTCTCGTCCAAATGGATGATGGCGCGGCGCGGTAGCGCCGGGCAAGATACTTGTGCAATCAATAATTGCGGGTCGCTGCCTGCGGAAAATACGCGTGACAAAAACGCTAAGTCTGCACAAGTTTGTGGATAAACCGCGCATCCGTTTTCGTCGCAATTTGACTTGCCGATAGGGATCTAGTTCCCGTTAATGGCGATCGCTTCAGATTAAAAGTTTGGCAGAACTGGTGGGCGGTAATGTGTGTGCCTTGGAACCTTATCCACAAAGTTGTCCACGTGAAAAATAGCGGTTGTCCCGATTTAGAAGGATGTCGGGCAGCTCTTGCGGGTTGAGAGGATTTCCTTCGGTTTGAAGCCGGTTCTCCTATGAAGCCCGCCTTGATTGTCCAACCGGCAAGTTGGCTGCCGACGTCGAGAACTGGCTAATTTCGACGGCGCGACGGAGGGGGATTTTCTGTGCTCCGCGAAGTTATCCCCAGAGTTGTTCCACGTGAATTCGCTGTCGTTTATTGAATGGTCGGCCGGCTATTTGTTGATAAGTCGGATGTTCGCGTTTAGAGAATGGATAGGGGCTTATCCACAGCATCGCGTGCATAACCTTGGGTGCCGTTCGCGGCCGTCCGGCGGGGCACTTCCTGTAGAGAGTTTCGCGCTAGCGTGTCTAACGGATCTCGGTCTCGGCTTGCAGCACGACATTCACCTTTACCCCTGCCGTGCTTGCGCTAGAACCGAGACTTCTTGGGCCTGATTTTTGCTGTATAGCAAGGTTTGGCCCCGACCTTGCCCGCAGCCCCTTGGCGAAGTGGGCGGTGCCCAATGCCAAAAAAGATGTGTTGTTTTGGGTAAGGGGTAGGGTAGGGTGGAAAAAACCCCTTTTTTTTATGAAGAACGCGGTGGCGCGTGCGTCGGGATACACGTCCATTTTTTCGCGCGTGGAGCGGAATCGAGTTGATGAGATGTCCTGAACGCGAGTTTGCGGGGGTGTAGGCCTTGGAATGTTCCACGTGAAACACTGCGTTTTCTGTTCATGACGTGCCCTCGTCCTTCGGGGCAGCCGTTTCACGTGGAACAATACTTTGCTAGTTTTGCGATTGGCCATGGTGGCGCTAAGCAGCGTCCCAGTGCCGGTCGGTGTTTCACGTGAAACATCGCTCAGCCGCCGACTGGCGGACATATCTGTATAGCGCCTATGTTTCACGTGGAACAATGCAAGGCGCGCTGCGTTTTTTGGCGACGGCACGATTGCGTAATGTTTCATTCGAAATATGCGCGTCAACGTTGTTTCACGTGAAACATCCGATGAAAAAAGGCTGCTCGACAGCGTCCCTACCCAGGCATGAGGTACGCCGACGCTTCGCCAACTTCCCGGCTTGCTGAGCCCGTTTCTGTGAAATGTTCCACGTGGAACATCGAGCGGGACGCCGGCACCTGCCGACATATTCGTCGATCTTGGCCGACCCTCGTCGTCATTACCCAACGCTCGGCCCGCGATAGCCGGCTTGGCGTGGGTGCCCGAATGTTTCACGTGAAACATGCAATCGCTGCCTCTATAATGAGCACCGAACGCCTTCTTATCTTTCCTCCCCATCATGGACTATCCCCGCGAATTCGATGTCATCGTCGTCGGTGGCGGCCACGCCGGCACTGAAGCGGCACTGGCTGCTGCCCGCGCTGGCGCGCGCACGTTGCTGTTGACGCACAACATCGAAACCCTAGGCCAAATGTCTTGCAATCCCTCCATTGGCGGGATTGGCAAGGGCCATCTGGTTAAAGAAGTCGACGCCCTCGGTGGCGCGATGGCTTTGGCCACGGACGAGGCGGGGATCCAGTTCCGCATTCTTAACGGCTCGAAGGGGCCGGCTGTGCGCGCCACGCGCGCCCAGGCCGACCGAGTCCTATACCGTCAAGCGATCCGTGGCCGTCTGGAAAATCAGCCCAATCTGTGGCTGTTCCAGCAAGCGGTAGAAGACCTGATGGTGGAAGGGGATCGTGTGGTTGGCGCTGTGACGCAGGTCGGCCTGAAGTTTCGCGCAAAGACCGTTGTCCTGACGGCCGGTACCTTTCTGAACGGCCTGATTCACGTGGGGCTGCAAAACTATTCGGGCGGTCGGGCGGGTGATCCTCCCGCCAATTCCCTGGGGCAACGCCTGAAAGAACTGAAGCTGCCGCAGGGGCGCCTGAAGACGGGCACGCCTCCACGCATCGACGGGCGGACCATCAACACCAGCATCCTGGAAGAGCAGCCGGGCGATCTGAACCCGATCCCCGTGTTTTCTTACATGGGCAATGTGTCCATGCACCCCCGGCAGCTGCCGTGTTGGATCACGCATACCAACGCCCGCACCCACGACATCATCCGTGGCGGCCTGGACCGTTCGCCGATGTACAGCGGCGTGATCGAAGGGGTGGGTCCCCGGTATTGCCCGTCCATCGAAGACAAGATTCATCGTTTCGCCGACAAGGAATCGCATCAGGTCTTCCTGGAACCCGAGGGGCTGGACACGCACGAGGTCTATCCCAATGGCGTTTCCACCAGCTTGCCTTTCGATGTGCAGCTGGACCTGATCCATTCTCTTCGCGGTCTGGAAAATGCGCACATCATGCGTCCCGGCTACGCGATCGAATACGACTACTTTGATCCACGTGGATTGAAAAGCACGCTTGAGACCAAAGCGATTGGCGGTCTTTTCTTTGCGGGACAGATCAACGGTACGACCGGATACGAAGAGGCGGCCGCGCAAGGATTGCTGGCCGGCGTCAATGCCGGGCTGCTTGCCCTGGGCCGTGATCAATGGACACCGCGTCGCGACGAAGCCTATCTGGGTGTGCTGGTGGATGACTTGGTGACACGCGGCGTGACCGAGCCCTATCGCATGTTCACCTCGCGTGCCGAATACCGCTTAAGCCTGCGCGAAGACAACGCCGACCTGCGCCTGACCGAAATTGGCCGTCAGCTGGGTATTGTTGACGATGCGCGCTGGGACGCCTTCAACCGCAAGCGGGACGCTGTGGCGGCGGAAGTGGAACGGTTAAAGTCCTCGTGGGTAAACCCGCGAGTGATGCCGGTCGAGATTGCCGAACCGTTGCTGGGCAAGGCGATTGAACGTGAGTACTCACTAGCGGACCTGTTGAAGCGTCCGAATGTTTCCTATGAAGCATTGATGGCTGTGCAGAATGTTGACGGGTCGCTGTTGGCCGGGCCCGGCGTGGTCGCCGACGACGTTCTGGCCGAACAGGTTGAGATTCAGGTGAAGTACGCCGGCTATATCGCGCGGCAGCAGGACGAAGTGCAAAAGCAGATCTCGCACGAGCTCCAGCCCATTCCGGCGGACGTCGACTACGACGCCGTGACCAGCCTGTCGTTCGAAGTGCGCCAGAAGCTCAAGACGCATCGCCCCGAAACCGTCGGCCAGGCCGCGCGTATCTCGGGCGTGACCCCGGCCGCGATCTCGCTGCTGCTTATTCACCTGAAGCGCCTGCACTACGGCTCGCGCAAGCAAGCCGCATGACCGCCCACACCGATCAGGCCGGCGCTGACATGGCCGGCCGCCTCTCTCGTGCGTGCGAGCAGTTGGGGCTGCATGCCAATGCGGACCAGCAAGCCAAGCTGCTGAACTACATGGCGCAGATGCAGCGCTGGAACCGCACGTACAACCTTACCGCCATCCGCGATCCGCAGCAGATGTTGATTCAGCATCTGTTCGATAGCTTGTCGGCTGTGGCGCCATTCCACAAGGCGCTGGACGACGCGGGCATATCGGCCAAGGTCTACGACGTGGGATCCGGCGGCGGCCTGCCAGGCGTCGTTCTGGCCATCATGCAGCCCGCGTGGTCCGTGACCTGCATCGACGCCGTTGAAAAGAAAACCGCATTCGTGCGTCAGATGAGCGGCGCACTAAGCCTGCCGAACCTGCACGCGCTGCACGCCCGTATCGAAACGCTGGAGCCCGCCGAGTGTCACATCGTGACCTCGCGGGCCTTCGCTTCCCTGGACGATTTTGCGCAGCTTGCAGGTCGCCACGTGCGCAACGATGGTACCCTCGTCGCGATGAAGGGCAAGGTCCCCGAAGAAGAAATTCTTGCGCTGCACGCGCGCGGGGATTGGCAGGTCGATCACATTCAGCCGCTTCGCGTGCCGGAGCTGCAAGCAGAACGCTGCCTGATCTGGATGCGCCGCAATGACGGGCGCGGCGAAGGACGCAGTCAAGGAACCCTATGAAGAACTTACCCCCCAGCACAGCCGCCCGCGTCTTCTGCATCGCCAACCAAAAGGGCGGTGTGGGCAAGACGACGACCGCCATCAATCTGGCGGCGGGCCTTGCCACGCACAACCAACGCGTGCTGCTGGTGGACCTGGACCCGCAAGGCAATGCCACGATGGGCAGTGGCATCGACAAGAACGCGCTGGAATCGAATCTGTACCAGGTGCTGATCGGTGAGGCCACCATTGAACAGGCCCGCGTGAAGTCGGAATCTGGCGGCTATGACGTGCTGCCGGCCAATCGCGAGCTTTCCGGCGCCGAGATCGACCTGGTCCAAATGGAAGAGCGCGAACGCCAGTTGAAGAGGGCGATCGACACCGTCTCGGGCCAGTACGATTTCGTGTTGATCGATTGCCCGCCCACGTTGTCGCTGCTGACGCTTAACGGCCTGGCCGCGGCGCACGGCGTCATCATCCCGATGCAGTGCGAATACTTCGCCCTTGAAGGCTTGTCCGACCTGGTCAACACCATCAAGCGCGTTCACCGCAACATCAACGATGACCTGCGCGTAATCGGATTGCTGCGCGTCATGTTCGATCCGCGTATGACGTTGCAACAGCAAGTGTCCGCGCAACTTGAAGCGCACTTTGGCGACAAGGTGTTCAAGACGGTCGTGCCTCGCAACGTCCGCCTGGCAGAAGCACCTAGTTACGGCATGCCGGGCGTGGTGTATGACCGAGCGTCACGCGGCGCGCAAGCCTATATCTCGTTCGGCGCCGAAATGATCGAGCGCGTCAGAAAGGACTTGGATTAAGCCTTTCGCCATGTCCGTCACCGCGCTCTTTTCTTGCCCCGCATCGCCCACGTTTCGCCGGCCTCCCGCCGACGAGCGCGACCGCCTGCGCGTGCGCCTGGAAGAGGCCGCGTTGAACGCCACGGCGGTGCGTGCGCAGCTGCTCTATGACGGCTGGCTCGTGCGTTTTGCAGCGTCGCCCGCCAAACGCGTGCGCAGCGTGAACGTGCTGGGGTTATCCACACGTCCGCTGGACGAGCGGCTGGCGTATTGTTCTTCGTTGTATGCGCGCCAGGGCTTGCCCATGGTGCTGCGCATTACCTCCATCGGCCCCGATTTTTCGCTGGACGCCGAGCTGGAGGCCCGAGGCTATACCTACACCGGTGAGACCCGAGTCATGAGCATGTCGCTCGCCCCCAGACTCAGCGCCCGGGGCGGCCTGTCTTTCAGGAACGTCAACACCGAACGCTTCGCGCAAGCGGTCGGCGCCATGCGTGGGTCTACGCCCGAGCACATCGGCGAACATCAGGCGCGGCTGCAAGGACTCGCTGTGGATAAGCTGCCCGTGCTGGCTTTCGATGCCGCCGGGCAATGCGTTGCCGCGGGCCTGGCGGTCCGCGACGACGAGTTGGTGGGCCTGTTCGACATCGTCACCGATCCCGGGCAACGGCGTAAAGGCTATGCCGATGCCTTGATGGATCACTTATTGAGCCAGGGCGCCTCCGGCGGCGCCACCACGGCATATCTTCAAGTCGAGCCGGAAAATACCGCCGCGCGCGCCCTGTATGGCCGCTACGGCTTCAAAGACTGTTACGCGTATTGGTACCGCTTGCCCGCCGAGCAGCGGCACGCCTGAGCTTCGGCCCAGGATACAAAAACAGAAGGAAAGAGGATTTAACTATGGCCACCAAGAAACCCAAGGGATTGGGTCGCGGACTGGACGCCTTGCTTGGCGCGGACGCGCCAGCGATCGACAACATCGGCAAGGCTGTCGCGGCCAAGCCCGAGGGTCCGCCATCCACCTTGCCCATCTCGAAGATGCGCGCCGGCAAGTATCAGCCGCGCACGCGCATGGACGAGGGCGCCCTGGGTGAGTTGGCCGAATCGATCCGCACGCAAGGCATCATGCAGCCCATCCTGGTACGCGGGCTGGGCGAGTCGGCGCCTGGCCATTACGAGATCATCGCGGGCGAACGCCGTTTTCGCGCTGCGCAGCTGGCCGGCTTGAAGGAAGTGCCCGTGCTGGTGCGCGAAGTGGCCGACGAGAACGCGGCCGTCATGGCGCTGATCGAAAACATCCAGCGCGAAGACCTGAATCCGCTTGAAGAGGCGCACGGCGTGCGCCGGCTGCTGGACGAATTCGGTCTTACGCACGAGCAGGCCGCGCAGGCAATTGGGCGTTCGCGATCGGCCACCAGCAACCTGCTGCGTCTGTTGAACCTGGCGGCTCCGGTGCAGACGATGCTGCTGGCCGGCGACGTAGACATGGGCCACGCGCGTGCGCTGCTGGCGGTGGATGCGGCGACGCAGATCCAGTTGGCCAACCAGATCATCGCGCGTCGTCTGTCGGTGCGCGAAGCCGAAAAGCTGGTTGCCAAGACCGCCAAGGATGCCGAGTCTGCCTCGTCGCCGCGCAAAAAGGCCAACGGCGCCTCGCGCGATCTGACGCGTCTTGAAGAAGCGTTGTCCGACCATTTGGGCACGCGCGTTGCATTGAAGGTGGGCGCCAAGGAAAAAGGGCAGATCGTCATCGACTTCCATGGTTGGGAACACCTGAATTCGTTGCTTGAACGCCAGGGCTTGTCCGGAGTCGTGGATGCCTGAGCACGCGTTGCCGGTCATTGCCGTATTGGCCACGGGCGGCACCATTGCGGGCGCTCAATCCGACGCGACGTCGGCGGGTTACAAGGCGGGATCGTTTTCGGTCAATGACCTGCTGGGCGCCGTGCCGCAGCTGGCCCGCATTGCGGATATCCGCGCGGAACAAATCGCCAACGTAGGCAGCCAGAACATGACGCATGGGGTCTGGCATGCCTTGGCCGCGCGCGTTGATACGCTTTGCCAGGATGCCTCGGTGGCCGGCATCGTCATTACGCACGGCACCGATACGCTTGAAGAGACGGCGTACTTCCTCAGCCTGGTCAATCAACATGACAAGCCCGTGGTGCTGGTCGGCGCGATGCGCCCGGCGACGGCCCTGGGCGCCGAGGGTCCGGCCAATCTCTACAACGCGGTGGCGCTGGCGCGTCACCCCGATGCTCGCGGCCGTGGGCCGCTGGTCGTCATGAACGAAGACGTGCATTACGCGCGTGAAATCCAGAAGACCGCCAGCGCGGGATTGTGCGCCTTTGCGTCGCCCAACCGTGGCCGCGCTGGCGTGATGCATGGCGGCGAGCCGTGCTTTTATTCTCGCAACACCACCGCCCATTCCGCACAAAGCGAGTTTACACTCGCATTGCTGGAAAAGGCCGGTTGGCCCCGCGTGGACGTGGTTTACGCCCATGCCGATATGCAAGGCGACGTGATCGACTTTCTTGCGCAAGCCGCCGATGGCATCGTGCTGGCCGGCGTGGGCGATGGCAATGCCACGGACCTGGCCATCGATGCGCTGGGTCGTGCCGTGGCCGACGGCGTGGCGGTGGTGCGGTCCAGCCGTACCGGCAGCGGTTTCGTGGCCCGCGATGTCGAATTGGACGATGGCCGGCTGGGCTTCATCGCCGCGCGCGACCTGAACCCGCAAAAGGCGCGCATCCTGCTGATGCTGGCCTTGTCCGTCACGCGCGACACGGCGCAGATCCAGACCATCTTCGACCGCTACTAAACGCGTGCCGGCTACGACGCGCGGGGCGGTTGCGCCGCCGCGTCGGGCTGCTGCGCCAAGCCGAGGTTGCTGCGCAACATGTCGTAGACCTGCCGCGTCAGCGGATTGATCAAGTCGCGCCTTATCCACAGGAAATAGGTCACGTCCGGCAAGGGTGGCAAGCCTTCCTTTTCGCCCAGCACGCGCATTTCGGGCCCTAACAGCTCTACGCTGCGTGCCGTCACGCCCAGGCCGGCACGTAACGCCGCCTTGATCCCCACCAGATTCGGCGCCACATAGTTGGTATGCCAGCGTACGCGCGCCTGTTCCAGCGCGTTCAAGGCCAAACGGCGAAAAATGCTGGGCTCGTCGGCCAGCACCAGCGGGACGGGCGCGTGCGGGTCATGCACATAGTCGGCTGACGCCAACCACACCGTTGGCGACGTGCGCAGCGCAACGCCTTCAAAGTCCTGGTCAAACCGCGTGGAGATCGTCAGGTCGATTTCGCCGGCGCGCAGCGCGTCCATCAGGAATGGGCTGCGATCCACCCGGATCTCCAGTTTCACGCGCGGCGCCGACCGCGCGATGTGCGTCAACAGCGTCGGCAGGATGGTGTCCGCCACATCCAGCGGCGCGCCCAGGCGCAGGTCGCCTTCCAGCGGCCCGTCCTGCAACGCGCGCAGGGCCTCATCGTTGATGGCCAGCATGTGGCGTGCGTACTCCACCAGGCGCCGTCCATGGGACGACAGCACCTTGTTGCGCCCCTGCTTTTCAAACAACGGCAGCCCGATGGTGGATTCCAGTCGCTGCATCTGCTGCGTGATGGCCGACTGCGTCTTGTGCAGCCGGCTAGCCGCCTCGGAGAAAGTGCTGTGCTGCGCGATAGCCGTCAGCGTGCGAAGCAGGTCCAGATCCAGATTGCGCATATCTCCCCTCTACGTATTAGCGATGCTAATGAAATGTTAAGGCAATTTAAATTGTTGATGCCGATTCACGGCGATACAGTTATCGCAATAACACATGCACCAAGAGGGAAACGCAACGTGAGCAACGCACATCCACATCAGGCCGGCATTGATGCCGCTATTCAAAATATTAAAAAAACTGTAGGAAATAAGGGCCTGAATCGAGACAGCCTTGACGCGGTCCTGCAAGAGTTGATCGGCCTGGCCGCCCACACCGACTGGTGGACGGGTGAACGGTACGCGCCGCCCGAGGACGGCGAACGGCAAGCGCGCTACCTGATCGCCGAAGACGACGACAAAAGCTACGCGCTGTACCTGAACGTCATGCGCCCGGGCAACAAGATCGTGCCGCACAACCACACCACCTGGGCCTGTATCGCGGCCGTGGAAGGGGTGGAATACAACTACGTCTATGACCGCCTGGATGACGGCTCCGAGCCGGGCGTGGGCCGCCTGGAAAAGACGGGCACCGTGGTGGTGGGGCCTGGGGCCGGCATTGCGTTGATGCCCGACGATATCCACGCCGTGGAAATCCAGGGCGACAGCGTCATCCGCCACCTGCACATGTACGGCCGCGCGCTGGAAACCCTGGACCAGCGCCTGGGCTTCGACCTGGAAGCGGGCACGTGCAAGATCATGCCGATTGGCGTGAAGACGCGCCGCTGATCATGAAAAAGCCCTACCAGTCGGCAACGCGGCTGTTGCGTGCCGGGCGCCCGCATCGGGGGTGGGTCAACACCCCCGTGACGCGCGCCAGCACGTACGTGTTCGACAGCGTTGCCGCGTGGCGCGACACGCGCACGCGCCGCGAACAAGAGCGCTTGCCATCCTATGGCGCGCGCGGCACCGACAGCACGCACGCGCTGGAAGACGCACTGGTTGAACTGGAGCAGGGCCACCGCGCCGCGCTGTATCCCACCGGCCAGGCGGCCATTGCGATGGTGCTGCTGGCGTTTTTGCGCTCGGGCGATCACGTATTGGTCACCGACGCCGTCTATGAACCCGTGCGCCGCTTCTGCGTCGAGCACCTGACCCGGCTGGGCATTGAGTTCACGTTCTATCGGCCCGATGGCGTGGGTGTCCAAACACTGATCCGACCGAACACGCGCATGATTTACGCCGAGGCGCCGGGCTCGCTGACTTACGACATGCCGGACCTACGCGACTTATCCACAGCTGCAAAAAAACACGATTGCTGGCTGGCTGTGGATAACACGTGGGCGTCGGGGTTGATATACAAACCGCTGACCTTGGGCGCGGATATTTCCGTGATGGCGGCGACCAAGTACCTGGGCGGCCACGCCGACGTGATGATGGGCGCCGTGGTCACGAATGCGCGGGCCTGGCGCGCGTTGGAACGCGCCAATATCGACTTCGGCCAGACCGTGGGCGCGGATGACGCCTTCCTGGTACTGCGCGGCATGCGCTCCTTGCCGTTGCGCATGGCCCAACACGCGGCGAATGCGGCGCGGGTTGCCGCCTGGCTTGAAGGCCGCCCCGAAATAACGCGCGTGCTGTGTCCGGCGCTGCCTGGCGACCCCTCGCATGCGATCTGGCGCCGCGACTGCACCGGCGCCAACGGGCTGCTGACGATTGAACTGGATGGCGCGTACACCACGGCGGATGCCGACTGCCTGATCGACAACCTGAACCTGTTCGGTATCGGCGCGTCGTGGGGCGGCTTTGAAAGCCTGGTGATTCCCGTGCGGCTGGACACGCGTGCGCTGCCCGACGCAACGCCGCGCGGCGCCATGTTGCGCCTGCATATCGGCCTTGAAGACCCCGTAGACCTGATCGGCGACCTTGAACAAGGGCTGTCCGCCATGACCCAAATTTCTCGTACCCTTTGAATTCCATGATGCACGCAACTTCCGCTTCCCCCGCCGCCGACATCGACGCGCACACGCTTAAGCAATGGCTGCACGATGGGCAGGAAATTGCCTTGCTGGACGTGCGCGAACACGGCCAGTATGGTGAATCGCACCTTTTTTACGCCGCACCGGTGCCATACAGCCGGCTTGAAGTGGACATCGTGCGTCTGGCCCCCCGACGCAATGCGCGGGTGGTGGTGTACGACGAGGGCGGCGAGGATCAGACGGCCGGGCGCGCCGCCCGCGCGCTGGGCGACCTGGGTTATCGGCAGGTGCATCGGCTTGCCGGCGGCATCGCGCAGTGGCAGCGCGACGGTTACGCCGCCTTTGCCGGCGTGAACGTGCCCAGCAAAACCTTCGGCGAGCTGGCTGAAGAAGTTTTCCACACCCCCCGTATCGGCGCGCGGGAATTGGCTGCGCGCCAACAGCGCGGCGATGATCTGATCGTGCTGGACGGTCGGCCTTATGCCGAATACCAGAAGATGAGCATTCCGGGCGGCATCTGCTGCCCCAACGGTGAACTGGCGCTGCGCGTGCATACGCTGGTGAAGGATCCAAAAACCACGATCGTGATCAATTGCGCGGGCCGTACCCGCAGCATCATCGGCGCACAGACGTTGATCAACCTGGGCGTGCCCAACCCCGTCTATGCGCTGGAAAACGGCACGCAAGGTTGGTATCTGGAAGACCTGCAACTGGAACACGGCGCGCGGCGCCGCTACGACGACGGAATCGAACCCGACGCCCTGCCTGCGCTTGCCGAACGTTCATCGCGGCTGGCCGCGCGCCACGGCGTGCCGATCGTGGATGCCGCCACCGTGCAGCAATGGTTGCGCGACAAGACGCGCACGACCTTCCTGTGCGACGTGCGCAGCGCGGAAGAGTTCGCGCAAGGGTCGCTGCCCGGCGCGCAGCATGCGCCCGGCGGCCAACTGGTGCAGGCCACCGACCAGTACCTGGCCGTGCGCGGCGCGCGTATCGTCGTGTTTGACGCGGAAGGCGTGCGCGCGCCCGTGACGGCAAGCTGGTTGCGGCAGATGGGTTGGGACGCGTGCGTGTTGAAAGAGGGCACTCGCGCCGTGCTTGACCCCGTTGCACCGCTGGCGGACACGCCGGCTGTTTCGATGTTGTCCGACGAGGAACTTGCGGCGGCATTGCGCGGCGGTGCACAAGCCATCGACATCCGCCCGGGCATGCGCTATCGCGCCGGGCACATCGCGGGGGCGCGTTGGTCCATTCGGCCGCGTCTGGACCGCGTGGCGCTGCACCCCGACCAACCCGTCATCCTGCTGGCCGAGGACGCGGCGCTGGCCGCATGGGCCGCCAAGGACCTGCGGGCAATGGGCGTCACCGACATCAAGGTGAACACCGGTACGCCAGCGAGCTGGTCCGCGGCTGGCATCCCGCAGGAATCCACGCCCGACCGGCCAGCCGATAGCGAGTGCATCGACTATCTGTTCTTTGTGCACGACCGCCACGACGGCAACAAGGCAGCGGCGCGGCAATACCTGTCGTGGGAGACCAACCTGGTCAAGCAGATTGATGACCGCGAATTGGCGGGCTATCGCTTCGCGGCGGGCTGAGCCGCCGCCCTGACGTTGCCGCGACGGTCCGCAGAGGCCGCGCGGTTTCTACCACGCATCAGATCGATCATTACGCCCCGGCGCTTGCCGCCGGGGTGCGGACGGTTCATGGCGAACCGACATGCAGGGGACGGCCGAGTATCCGGCCGCCGACACAAGGGGAAATCCAGATGAAGCACCAGGCACAACATGCAGAACACAAACAACACGTACCACACGCACGCGGCTGGGCCGCATTGACTGCCGCCAGTTTGCTGCTGGCCGGCGCATTGCAAGTCCAGGTCCAGGCGCAGACGCTGAAGGCGCCGGCTGACTATCCCAAGCAGGCCATTACGGTCGTGTCGCCGTTTCCGCCCGGGGGCGGCAACGACAATGTCGCCCGGCTGATCGCGCAAGAGCTGGGTGCCATCACGGGCCAGAGCGTGGTGGTTGAAAATCGCTCGGGCGCTGGCGGCAACGTGGGGACTGCGCAGGTGTCCCGTGCCAAGCCCGACGGCTACACGCTGGTGATGTCGCAAACCAGCGTCATGGCGGTCAACCCGCGCCTGTACAAGAACGTCGGCTTTGATCCGGTCAAGGACTTCACGCCGATCTCGCAGATTACGTCCGCGCCGCTGGTCTTGGTGGCTCGCACCGAAAGCCCGTACAAGACACTTTCCGACTACCTGGACGCCGCGCGCAAGCAACCGGGCATCATCACGTACGCGACCCCCGGCAACGGCACCATGAGCCATTTGATGGGCGCGCTGGTGTCCAAGAAGGCCGGCGTGAACCTGGTGCACGTGCCATATCGTGGGGCCGCCCCGGCCATCACGGATCTCATGGGCGGCACGGTCGACATGCTGATCACATCGCCCGCGTCCGCTGAACCGATGGTGGCCGCCGGCAAGCTGCGCATCCTGGCCCTGAGCCACGAGAACAGCATCGGTATTTTCAAGGGGGCGCCGACCCTCAAGCAAAGTGGCCTGGACGGCATTACGGCAGACGACTGGTATGGCCTTTTCGCACCGGCGGGCACGCCGCCCGAGCGCGTGGCGTACCTGGCCCAGGCCGTGGCGCAGGCGATGAAGTCACCCAACGTGATCGCCAAGATCAACAGCGGCGGCAGTTGGCCGGTGGGCAGCCAGCCTGACGCCTTCAAGACGCGCTTGCAGGAAGACACCGTGTACTGGGCCGACATGGTGAAAACGGCCGGCGTGTCACTGGACTGAGGCCATGGCGCGGCCGCTACCGGCCCTGCAACCTAGGGAAAATACTGCACGCACAGGGCTGCAAATTCGCGGCAAGGTGTCTAGACTCGGAAAAACCCTGAGAGCACGCCGGTAGGTTTCCCTTGTCCCGCAAGCGGGGGCCGCGGCGTTTGCCCGCAGTCCCACGCAAGGCTTCAGTCACAAGGTGAACAAGCATGCATTCGCTAGGGGTAGCATCGGTGGAAGACGCGGAGCGGCTGGTGCAGGCCAGCGCGCTTTCGCACATCAAGGTGGGCTTGTCCGACGTCGATGGCGTCATGCTGGGCAAGTACCTGCGGCGTGACAAGTTTCTTGGCGCGCTGCGGTCCGGTTTGGCGTTCTGCGACGTGGTGCTGGGCTGGGACCTGGACGACCAGCTCTACGACAACACGCAGTACACGGGCTGGCACACCGCCTATCCCGACGCGCAACTGCGTATCGTGCCGCAAACCGCGCGCCGCCTGCCGCTTGAGCAAGGCCCGAACGGCGAAGACATGTTGTTGTTCCTGGCGGAGTTCGAGGGCGACGCCGCCGCCATCTGTCCGCGTCGCTTGCTGCACCGCACGCTGGACCGTGCGGCGGACATGGGGTTCGATGTCTACGCCGCGCTGGAATATGAATTCTTCATGTTCCGCGAAACGCCGCACTCGGTGCGTGCCAAGCACTATCGCAACATGGAAAACTGGACGCCGGGCAACTTCGGCTATTCCGTGCTGCGCAGCACGGTCGAAGGGGACTTCTACCGCAAGCTGCTGGACCTGTGTGAATGCATGGACATGCCGATCGAGGGCCTGCACACTGAGACGGGGCCGGGCGTGCTGGAGGCGGCATTGGCGGTGGACCAGGCTGCGCTGGCTGGCGACAAGGCATTTCTGTTCAAGACCTTCGCCAAGGCCCTGGCGCAGCAGAACGGCTTGATGGCCACGTTCATGGCCAAGTGGTCGCACGAGCATCCGGGCCAAAGCGGCCACATCCATCTGTCTTTGCGCGACAAGAAAAGCGGGCAGTCTGCGTTCTATGACAAGTCGCGGCCGCATGGAATGAGCGCGACCCAAGTTGCGTTCATGGCGGGCGTGCAACGGTACCTGCCGGAATTCATGGTGCTGTACGCGCAGAATATCAACAGCTATTCCCGACTGGTGCCGGGCTATTGGGCGCCGCTGGACGCGACGTGGGGCATGGAAAATCGCACCACCGCGCTGCGGCTTATTCCCGGCAGCGACAAATCGCAGCGGGTGGAAGTGCGCATCGGCTCGGCGGACGCCAATCCTTATCTGGCTTTGTCGGCGGCGCTGGCGTCCGGCCTGCACGGCATCGAACAAGGCTTGACCCCGGAACCCATGGTGCAGGGCAACGCCTATACGCAACAATTTCCCGCGCATCTGCACCTGCCAACCACGTTGTGGGAGGCCGCGCAGCGCCTGCGCGGGTCGGCCGCAGCGCGCCATCTGTTCGGGGATGCGTTCGTCGAGCATTACGCGGCAACGCGCGAATGGGAAGAACGGCAGTTCCGGCGCCACGTCACCGACTGGGAGCTGGCGCGTTATTTCGAGATCATCTGATATCTGATCGCAAGGCCAACGCTTGCATAGGGCGACCATGACCCAGGAACTCATCACCATCAGTCCCATCGACGGGCGCGAGATTGTGCGCCGCGCCTACGCCAGCGACGCGCAGATCGGGCGTGCGCTTGAACAGGCCCGAAGGGCGCAGCGCGCGTGGCACGCGCTAAGCATCGCAGAGCGGGGGCGCATCGTGTCGGCGGCGGTCGACAGCTTTGTCGCGGCACGTGAAGAAATTGCGCGGGCAATCACCATACAGATGGGCCGGCCCTTGAAGTACACGCCCGGTGAAGTGGCAGGCTTCGAATCGCGGGCACGCCATATGATTGCGATTGCCGATGAAGCGCTGGCGCCGATCACCGTGCCCGACCTGGCGGGCTTCACCCGTTTTATCAGCCGCGAGCCGATCGGCGTGGCACTGACGATTGCTCCGTGGAACTACCCGCTGCTGACCGCCGTGAACAGCATCGTGCCGGCGCTGATGGCGGGCAACACCGTCATTCTCAAGCACTCGGACCAGACGCCGCTGTGCGCCGAATTGATCGAACGCGCGTTTCGCGACGCCGGCGCACCCACTGGTGTGTTCCAGTATCTCCATGCCAACCATGACACCGTGCAGCGACTGGTCCGCGCGCCCGAGATCGGCTATGTGTCGTTCACGGGTTCAGTGCGTGGGGGGCGCAGTATCGAGGAAAGCGCGGCCGGACGGTTTATCGGCGTGGGACTTGAGCTGGGCGGCAACGACCCCGCCTACGTGCGCGAGGACGCCAAGCTGGATCAGGCGGTGGAATCCCTGGTGGATGGAGCGTTCTTCAACTCGGGGCAATCGTGCTGCGGCATCCAGCGCATCTACGTGGCGCGGTCGCGGTACGACGAATTTGTCGAGCGCGCCGTTGCGCTGACTCAAGACTATGTACTGGGTAATCCGTTGCATGCCGACACGACATTGGGGCCGGTGGTTCGCACGCGCGCGGCGGCGGAAATTCGCGAGGTCATCGCAGAAGCGATATCGGCGGGCGCGCAGAACGCGATTGATCCCTCACATTTTACAAATGCAAGCGAAAGCTCGTGTTATGTAGCGCCCGCCATTCTTACGCGAGTAAATCATCGCATGCGCGTGATGAGCGACGAGTGTTTTGGCCCCGTCGTGGGCGTCATGCCGGTCGATGGTGATGACGAGGCGGTCGCCCTGATGAATGGCAGCCCCTACGGACTCACGGCCGCGGTCTACACGCAGGACGAAGACGCGGCGTTATCGCTTGGCCGGCAGGTGCAGGCGGGGACGTTCTTCATGAACCGTTGCGACTATCTGGACCCGGCCCTGGCCTGGACCGGCGTGAAGCACTCGGGGCGGGGGGTATCGCTGTCCGTTGTCGGCTACGAGCAGCTTACCCAAGCCAAATCCTTTCATCTGCGCAGCGTCTGAGACAGCGCTTTGACACGACCGTAATCAGGAATGAAACCATGACTGTGCCCAGCGTCAACTGGAATTACCCGACCGCGATGAAAGTCGGGCCGGGTCGCGTCAAAGAGCTTCCCGAATGGTGCCGCGAACTG
Organism: Achromobacter semiaridum; assembly: GCF_053543755.1. Taxonomy (NCBI): domain Bacteria; kingdom Pseudomonadati; phylum Pseudomonadota; class Betaproteobacteria; order Burkholderiales; family Alcaligenaceae; genus Achromobacter; species Achromobacter semiaridum. The sequence continues at coordinate 52,295 of NZ_JBLVOL010000007.1, forward strand.
GGCATGCGCCGACCGTTGCTTGTCACCGATCCGGGCCTGGCGCCGTTGCCCATGGTGTCCGACGCCGTGCAAACCTGCCGCCAGGCGAAGCTGGACTGCGAGGTATTTCACGAGATCAAGGGCAACCCCACGGGGCGCAACGTGGACGACGGGGTTATTGCCTATCACCAGGGCGGGCACGACGGCGTTATTGCATTCGGGGGCGGGTCGGCCTTGGACGCCGCCAAGGCGATTGCGCTGATGGTGGGGCAAGACCGCCCGTTGTGGGACTTCGAAGACATCGGCGATAACTATCAGCGCGTGAACGTGGCGGGCATGGCGCCGGTGGTGGCAGTGCCGACCACGGCCGGCACGGGTTCGGAGGTGGGCCGTGCATCGGTCATCACCGACGAGGCCGCGCAGGTCAAGCGCATCATCTTTCACGCGCGCATGTTGCCCGCCGTCGTGATCCTGGACGCCGAACTCACCGTCGGCCTGCCTGCCAGAATCACGGCCGCCACCGGTATGGACGCGCTGTCGCACAGCCTTGAGGCGTATTGTTCGCCGTTCTTTCATCCCATGGCGGCGGGCATTGCGGTTGAAGGCATGCGCATCATCAAGGAATACCTGCCGCAGGCCGTGGCCGACGGCGCCGACTTGCAGGCGCGCCAGCAAATGTTGGTGGCCTCGACGATGGGCGCCACGGCATTCCAACGCGGCCTGGGCGCCATGCACGCACTGGCGCATCCCTTGGGCGCGCTATACGACGCCCATCACGGCATGCTCAACGCGATCCTGATGCCTTATGTGCTGAAAGCCAACCAGCATGCCGTCGCGCCAAGATTGGAGGCGCTTGCCCGTTACCTGGATCTGCCCGGCGATGGCCCGGGCGCGGTGCTGGACTGGGTGCTGCGGCTGCGCCAGGCGGTGGGCATCCCCCACACGCTGGCTGAGATCGGCATCGATGAGGGGCAGGTCGAGCGGGTAGGGCGCATGGCCAGCGAAGATCCCTCGGGGGGGACCAACCCCGTAAATTTCACCGCCGACGCCTATTCGCAACTTTTGCAAGCAGCAATTCGCGGAAACCTGTAAACTTCGGCCCCTCTGCGCGGAAACGCGAGTGGTTGAACAAATGTTTTGAATATTTTCATCCGAAGCGTTTGACACCGGATTCGAAAGTGTTCATAATCTCAAGTTCTCCGCTGGAGGGGTGCCCGAGTGGTTAAAGGGGGCAGACTGTAAATCTGTTGGCCTTGCGCCTACATTGGTTCGAATCCAATCTCCTCCACCAGAGACCCAACTCTATAAATCCAGGCGATGTCTGCCTGGATTTTTAAAATTAGGCCTAGGGAACTGGGCGGCCTTCGCAAAGAAGGTTGTAAGGTTCCCCGGGCCTTGATTTTGAGGGTTTGGGATAAAGAGATGGTGAATGGGTATGCCGCGGGTGTAGCTCAATGGTAGAGCAGAAGCCTTCCAAGCTTACGACGAGGGTTCGATTCCCTTCACCCGCTCCAAGATTTTTAAATGCCCATGTGGCTCAGTGGTAGAGCACTCCCTTGGTAAGGGAGAGGTCGCGCGTTCGATCCGCGCCATGGGCACCACAAATTTCCAAGTTCTTTTCTTCAGTCTGAAGCGCAATCCAGGTCAGGAGTCAGCCATGGCAAAAGGCAAGTTTGAACGTACCAAGCCGCACGTGAACGTGGGTACGATTGGTCACGTTGACCACGGCAAAACGACGTTGACGGCAGCTATCACGACCGTTCTGTCGAACAAGTTCGGTGGCGAAGCCAAGGGCTACGACCAGATCGATGCGACTCCTGAAGAAAAGGCTCGCGGCATCACGATCAACACCGCCCACGTCGAGTACGAAACCGAAGCGCGTCACTACGCTCACGTTGACTGCCCGGGCCACGCTGACTATGTGAAGAACATGATCACGGGCGCGGCGCAAATGGACGGCGCGATTCTGGTTGTGTCGGCCGCTGACGGCCCGATGCCGCAAACGCGCGAACACATTCTGCTGAGCCGCCAGGTTGGCGTGCCGTACATCATCGTCTTCCTGAACAAGGCTGACATGGTTGACGACGCCGAGCTGCTCGAGCTGGTGGAAATGGAAGTTCGCGAACTGCTGTCCAAGTACGACTTCCCGGGTGATGACACCCCGATCGTCAAGGGTTCGGCCAAGCTGGCGCTGGAAGGCGACAAGGGCGAGCTGGGCGAGCAAGCCATCATGGCTTTGGCCGCTGCACTGGATTCGTACATCCCGACGCCTGAGCGCGCCGTGGACGGCACGTTCCTGATGCCGGTTGAAGACGTGTTCTCGATCTCGGGTCGTGGCACGGTGGTGACGGGCCGTATCGAACGCGGCATCGTCAAGGTCGGCGAAGAAATCGAAATCGTGGGCCTGGTGCCGACGGTCAAGACGACTTGCACGGGCGTTGAAATGTTCCGCAAGCTGCTGGACCAAGGTCAAGCCGGCGACAACGTGGGCATTTTGCTGCGCGGCACCAAGCGTGAAGACGTCCAGCGCGGCCAAGTGTTGGCCAAGCCGGGCTCGATCACCCCGCACACGGACTTCACGTCCGAGGTGTACATCCTGTCCAAGGAAGAAGGCGGCCGTCACACTCCGTTCTTCCAGGGCTATCGTCCCCAGTTCTACTTCCGCACGACGGACGTGACGGGCACGATCGAGCTGCCGGCCGACAAGGAAATGGTTCTGCCGGGCGACAACGTGGCCATGACGGTCAAGCTGTTGGCTCCCATCGCCATGGAAGAAGGCCTGCGTTTCGCTATCCGTGAAGGCGGTCGTACCGTCGGCGCCGGCGTCGTCGCCAAGATCCTGAAGTAA